>JAYQWI020000199.1:0-6722 GCA_035871815.2 Candidatus Parabeggiatoa communis | reverse complement strand
TCAGACTCAGCCACCAGCAAAGTTAAGGCAGCCAGCCCAGTGTCGTTAATGATGGTTTCACCTCTCGCGTTCATAAGACGACCATTACGGTGCCAGAAATCGACGAACAGGAATGCGCCACTTCGTTTATTGCCATCTAAGAAAGGGTGATTTTTAACCACGAAATACAAAAGCGGCCTTGCTTTCAATTGTTGGATAAGCGGGCTCACCAAAAACACTTTGTCCCAAATTACAATTGAAGCAAGTCCGTCACCGCGTAAATGAGCAAACAGTTCGCTAGCCTCGCCATAAGCGACTGTTTGAGTTCCTGTAAGGCTTGCATCGCTTCATCAGCATTAGGAATACGACCACCGGTATGACCTGAAGGCTCATTGAGTAAACCTTCATCATAACGCTGTAGCCAAAGGAAAGTCTGGGTATAACGAGTAACGATTTCCACCAAGCCACGCCCCGATTCGGCATTGATTTCAGGTGATTGTGCCGCTTTACGGATTAATGCCAATGCTTGTTGTAGTTCAACGGCGTTTTGGTCAAAACGCTCCTGATTGATACTGTAGCCCTGCACCAGATATTCACGCAAGCGTTGGGTTGCCCAGATGCGGAACTGTGTGCCACGTTGAGACTTAACCCGATAACCCACCGATATAGTGACATCCAGATTGTACCGCTTCGTTTTGTATTGCTTGCCATCGGCGGCAGTTATCAAGGATTCCTTGACAACTGATGCCTTGTCTAATTCACCTTCTTTGAATATATTGTTGATATGTAGGCTGATATTCTGTTTCGTTTTGCCAAAAATCAGCGAACTGGATCGATGCGAATAAACAACAAGCATTAAAAGTCATTATTGAACAACTAACCACTCAACTTGATAAAGATGAACTCATGTCCTTATCTCGTGTTGTCGTCATTAAAAAAGATAACGAAGGTTTGCCGGTAATTAATCAATTTATGCCCGTAAAAAATGGAATGACTGAAATACATCATAAGAACTTTTTTGGTTTAGATATAGAACAGGCTTTTCTAATCTCTTCAAAAAGAGAAAAATCATCTCCTAAAAGAATCAATGCTTAGCCAGGCAGGGTGGGTAAGGTGGCACCTTCCGTAAATTTGGGCACATTTCTACTTGCCCGCTTGCCGGCCCTATTTGTCTGATATCAGAAACGCAGTAATTCGCTGTGCGAGATCATTTCCAGCAAGCGTAGTGTGGGCATAACTTCGCTGCACTCACCGATAAAAAAATGAATCATTAGTCGTTAATTCTTATGTGTTTTGGATTTTGATGAAAGCCTCGTATAAAAGCTAGAATTGCAAAAATCATAAGAAAAAAACTCATAAACTAGGGATTAAGTTCATAAAAATACCATTCTAAAAATAGATATTAAAACCTCTCATTTCAACTAAATAAATATCTCTTACAAATCAATATTTTAAAAAAATACAGAATAGCTATCATCAAATACAACTAATGTTCACCATAATGTCCACCAATTGAATGGACATAAATATAATGCTCATCAAAGCTATAAACCAATCTATCTTTTTCCGATAAGCGACGTGAATATTTTTCTTCAAGCTGATATTTCAATGCTTCAGGTTTCCCTGTTCCTTCAGTGGGATCATCACTGCGTAACATCTCTTTGATAATCTCAATGAATTTTTTGTGTAACTTTTTGTGTTTCGCAACAATATTTTCATATTGTTGCCATGAGTTTTTTTTTAAAACGAGTTCTCGCGTCATAAGACATTAGGCCTCCAAATCAATACCCAATTGTTCAAGCGAGACGGTGAACCATTCACTTTGATCTCGAATTTGATCCATCAAAATAGGATTATTTAAAACGTATTGAGTTTCTAATTCGCTACGCAAATCGGGTTCTAATTTATCCCATTCAGTATCAGTATAAGCTTGTGCAGGATTAATGACCTGATTGCTATCGCTCAATGTCTGTTTTGAAAAGGCTTCTTCATGCCGTACTTGCGTTGACTTATGAGATACTCTGGGCGTTTTTTCAATAATGTCTTCTTTTGGCAGGATTAATACTTCGACTTCTTGTCCCACTCTAAAGGGTAAATTAGACAGTACGATATGTTCAGGATTTTCAATAATTATCTGTTGTCTATAGGCTAACATTTTTAGAGTCTCTGTTATAGGTGTTCGGATTTTTTTTAAAATATTGATTTACAAGAGATATTTATTTTTTTTAAATGAAAGAATGTAAAAAAAACATATTCTTAGAATGGTATCTTTACGAAAAAATGCCTAGTTTATAAGCTTTTTTCATCATTATTTTTGCAATTCTAGCCTTTATACGAGGCTTCCATCAAAATCCAGAACACATAAGAAATTCTTTGTTTAGTCTCCTAATTATTAATACCCCATTAAGACGCTTCGCGATCGCGTCTCTACAAATAACACGCCGCACATTATCCACTCTTTTTTAAATGAAGACAACACTTTCTCAAAACAGAATGACTTAAATCGCTCACGCTTCATTTTGCTTCTAAACCTAATGCCTTTTCAACAGCTTCAATACGGGCTTGCCAATTTTTATAAGCCTCAGTCGCTTCGTTTACCATGACGACTAATTGATCAATATCGGGTTCATCAATATCGCGCATGACCTCTGCAATGTCTTTAAGTATTTGATAATTATCAATATAAGTGTTTTTTTTCGGTGCATTATCCCCTTTTTCTTTCACGGTTTATCTGCTCCTTTTAAAGTCAATCACGGTTTGTAGGGGCAATCTCTTGTGGTTGCCCGCAGTTTATCTGCCCATCTTGAAATTCAATCATTAAATACGCTTCTTTTTGGGCAACCGCTTTACGTGTCATAATCTTATGCTCACGATTCCTCACAATCGCATATCCGCGTTTCAAAATCCTTTTCGGATCACCTAATAACACTTGCTCCATCAATAATTTGATCTGATGACGCGCCTGATTCAGTTGCGTTTGACTGGCATTGCTCACTGTTTGCATTAATATGCTCAGTTTATTGCGTTGTTCGCCTATTCGCCTAACCACTTGTTCACGCAGCAGCGCCATTTGCCGTGTTGGCTTTGGCTTGATTGAGCTTTTCGCCCGCCAATTTGACGACGTTTTGCCAATTTTGTTTCGCATTGCGCGCATTTTGAATAATCGTGCCCGCAATGTGTGTAATGACTAAACTGGGCGTATGACAAGCATAGTGAGCCACTTCATCCAATAAAGTTTGATCTCTTTCATGCCCAATTCCGACGATAACGGGCAATTGCGCGGTACAAACCGCTTTGACAATCTCATATTCATTTAATTGGAATAAATCCGCTTTCCCACCACCACCGCGAATCATCACAACCGCATCATAACCTTGGCGATGATGCGCCTCATGCACTTTTTTAAAGGCCGCTGGCATTTCTGTCCTCAAATTTTGGCCTTGAAAAGCCGTCGTGTAATAATGAAATTCACACAATCCACAGGCCGCTAAAATATCGGCTTGACTTTTAAAATCGCCTAAACCGGCCGCCTGTGGCGGCGCTATCACGGCCACTTTACAAAATTCAGTGATTTTTGCAAAGCTTTGATTTTGAAGATAAATCCCTTCTTTTTTGAGTTGCGTTCTTATACGGTTTAATTTCGCTTCCAATTCGCCTAAGGTAAAATTAGGATCAATATCTAAGACATCAAGCGATAAACCAAAACGAGTATGAAATTCAACCCGCACTTGTAATAAGACTTTTAAACCGGCTTTAAAAGGCATACCCGTGGCTTCCAAAAAACGCCCAAGTAAGGCTGGGGCCCGATGCTGCCAAAGCGTGGCACGGATTTTAGCGACTTCTTGCCCTTGATTATCATAGTCTACGAGATCAAGATAAGTGAACGTTTTTGGACAAATTCACGATTTCAGCGCGTACCCAATAACGGGTAGCGTGTTTCTCGGCAATGGTTTTTTGAACACTTGATAATAACTCATTGAGGGTGAGACTGGTTTCATCAGGTTTATCAAGGGGTTGAGGATTGCTTTGGGGTAACCATTTCGCAAAGGCCTCAGTTTCAAGGCCGGGGGGAATGAACCCTTTTTTTTCAGCCCAATCAAATTTGGCCCCCAATTTTTTGGCCTCATCCTTTTCAGAAAAGGGACAATCTAAAAATATTAGCATGTTTTATTTGATCTCTATTTAATATTATGCAATATATAGTACAAAATCTTTGTACTGGACAAAAAATGTACTTTGCGGTTTTACGTTCCAACTTTAGTTTGCCATACCCTATCGCCCGCTTGCCCACCATCCCTACAAATAGGCTAGACGATTAAACCGTTTTTCAAGCACAAGATTTTTATTGAAAATTATATTAAAATCAACAAGCTATGCAAAATAAATTTTGCACTCCAATTTCCGCAAAATAAATTTTGCACGGAAAGAGCAAAGAAACAAAATTATAATCTCAATTTGATTTCTTTAATATCAACCTTCTATTAAAAAATGATTAACGACAACAACATTTCGATAAACGAATTACTTTCTTTACAGTCTCTTCTGACTTGTCAACCTCATCAACGCCAAGATTGGGGGCGTTTATATGGCAGTAGTGCGGGTTTAGTGATCAGCCAAGTGGCACAAAATACGCCCTTGATTGTCATAACAAAAGATTCATTCTCTGCACAACGTTTAGTTGATGATATTCAATTTTATGCCGTCGCAGATTTGCCCATATTGAGTTTTCCAGATTGGGAAACCTTGCCTTATGATAACTTTTCGCCACATCAAGATATTATCTCTGATCGTTTAACAACTTTATATCATTTACCCGATATTGAAAACGGCGTATTGATATTACCGGTTTCGACTTTGATGTACCGTGTGCCGCCACTCGATTATGTGAGAGCGAATAATGTATTAGTCACCACGGGCCAACGTTTAAATCCCCAAAAATTGCGGCAACATTTAGAACTCAGTGGCTATCAAAGCGTTTCGCAAGTTGTCGAACATGGTGAATTTTCTGTGCGTGGTAGCTTATTCGACTTGTTTCCCATGGGCTGTGATATCCCTTATCGTATTGATTTATTGGATGATGAGGTAGAAAGCATTCGCAGCTTTGATCCCGATACGCAACGTTCCTTGACAACTCAACACGAAATTCGTTTGCTCCCCGCCCGTGAATTGCCCTTAAATGAAGACAGCATTAATCACTTTCGCAGCCAATGGCGTACTGCATTTGGCGCTGATCCCTTACGTTGTCCATTTTATGAAGACGTGGTTAGAAACAAACTAGCCCCTGCTGGTATTGAATATTATTTGCCGCTTTTTTTTGAGCAAACCCATAGCTTATTTGATTACTTACCGAATAACAGTGTCGTGATGACATTAGAAGGCGTATTAGAAACGGCTGAACAATTTTGGCGCGAAATCACGGATCGTTATGAACAATTGCGCCATGATATAGAACGCCCTATTTTGCCACCGGCTCAGTTATTTTTACAAGCGAATCAAGTCTTTGAACATTTACACGCTTATCCACATCTTCATCTGCATCAAAAGGAAACGGATAAAAGCGGTGGGATGAATTTTGCCACTGAACCACCTCCCAATTTGTCCGTTGACGCACGTTCTCAAAAACCCTTGGCAACATTGAAAGCGTTTTTAGAAACCTTTCAAGGCCGTGTACTCCTCGCAGCAGAAACCACTGGGCGGCGTGAAAGCTTATTAGAATTATTCAATAAGCACAGCTTAAAACCAGAAATCGTAGACGATTGGCAAACCTTTTTAGACAGCGAAGCCCCTTTATGTTTAACCGTTTCGCCACTTGAACAAGGTTTAATCTTAAAAGACAGGCCTTCAGGCGTGACTGGCCTTCAGGAGGTAGAAGGCGGGCCTCATGATGCGGGCGAAGCGGGTGTTCTAGAAATGAAGGCAAGGCGGCCTTCTGAAAAACGGGATGATCAGTTAGGCCTTTTTGAAACGGCTGAAGGCCTTGAAAAGCAGCCCGATCAAATGGCTTCATTAGCCGTCATCAGTGAAACGCAGCTTTTTGGTGAACGGGTTGCACAACGTCGTTTACGCCAGAAAACCACACAACGTGATATGGATGCCATTGTGCGCGATCTCACCGAATTGACTATCGGTGCGCCCGTGGTACACGAAGAACAGGGTGTCGGCCGTTATCAAGGTTTAAAAACATTAAAAATCAATGACATAGAAGCAGAGTTTTTACACCTAGAATATGCCAAACAAGATAAACTCTATGTACCCGTTTCATCCCTCTACTTGATCAGCCGTTTTACGGGCATCGATCCAGAACATGCGCCCCTACACCGTTTAGGTTCAACGCAATGGGAAAAGGCGAAACGTAAAGCCGCATCGAAAGCGAATGATGTTGCGGCAGAATTACTGGATATCTATGCGCGACGCGCAGCTTCGCCCGGGCATCAATTTCAAATCAATCAAGCTGATTATCAAGCCTTTGCCCAAGCCTTCCCCTTTGAAGAAACCCCCGATCAAGAAGAAGCCATTCACGCGGTATTAGATGATATGGCTTCCACACGTCATACAGACAGGCTAGTTTGTGGTGATGTCGGGTTTGGTAAAACGGAAGTCGCGATGCGAGCGGCCTTTATATCGGTAATGGATGGACAACAAGTCGCCGTCTTGGTGCCCACCACCTTGCTTGCCCAACAACACACTCAAAATTTCCAAGATCGTTTTGCAGATTGGCCCGTGCGTATTGAACAACTCTCACG
>JAYQWI020000198.1:0-3397 GCA_035871815.2 Candidatus Parabeggiatoa communis | reverse complement strand
TGGCAATGGCCATGTGCGATAGCGAGCATTTATCATTGTGCTTGTTTTACGATTGGGAGTAATTAGAGACGCACGGCCGTGCGTCTCTACAATTCGCGGTTTCGTAGAGACGCGATGCTTCGCGTCTCTTTGCGGTAAAATACCGGTTTATTTGTGGTTCAGTACTATGCACCACTACCCATTCTTGCGCTCAGTGTAACTTACTCAATTTTATCGAAACACGCCCTTAACTTTTCAGCCAACACTTGTACATGAGGCTGATTCATCATCGTATGATGATCACCGGGCACAACATGGATATCCACCGAACCTGAAGCATATTGATTCCAACCCCAACTGGCTTCTTGTTTGAGGTGTTGGCTAAAAGTCTCTATTTGTGCGCTGGCTTGACTCAGCAAAGGAATGTCACTGGCTTTAAAGAGGCTTATGGGAGTCGCTGGCATATCCTGTGGCACATAATTGGTTTGGCAATTCGCTTTGAAAATCTTCACAAAAGCTTGAAGTTGTTTGATGGAAATGGGCCAACCATTTTGTTCTAATATTTCATGGAGATAGCTGAGTTGTGCTTGAGTTTCCAATTGTTGAAATTCGGCATAAGACACTTCCAATTCTCTGTCTAACAAGCGTCCGACAATATGGGCAACGTCTGTTATCCATTGTGCATCATCCCAGTTGATTCCTATAGGTTGGTTAAAAGGCACGGTGGTGTCAAAAATAAAAAGTCGTGCGACTTTTTCTCCCTTCAGTTGCAATTGCTTGGACATTTCAAGGGCCACATAGCCACCAAAAGAATGACCGCAGAGTAAATAAGGGCCTTGGGGTTGTACGGTTTGTATTTCTTGGATATAACGGGCTGCCATGTCTTCAACCTTTGTCTCAGGGGCCGTTTCACCATCTAATCCCAGCGCTTGGAGGCCATAAAAGGGTTGCTCTTGACCGAGATGATGGGCTAACTGATGAAAATAGATCACATTGCCACCGGTACCGGGAATACAGAAAAAAGGTTGTTTGGAACCGTTGGGTTGAATGGCGACTAGGGGTGCCCATGAATCGGTGGTGTCTGTTGATGGGTTGAGAAGCCTCGCTAACTCTGCGATAGTCGCGCCTTGGAATAGGGCAGCTAAGGGCAGATGTTTGCCAAATTGCTGTTCTATCTGCGCTAACAGGCTGACAGCTAATAAGGAATGTCCACCCAATTCAAAAAAATTGTCATTGACACCAACTCGTTCAACACCCAACACCGAAGCCCATAAGCCAGCTAACAATTTCTCATCCGGTGTTCGAGGCGTGACAAAAGTCTCTTCTGATAACTGATAACTGATAACGGATAACTGAGAAAGTGCGCGACGATCTATCTTACCATTTGGCGTGAGTGGCAGGGTATCGATTATGACAAAGGCCGAGGGTACCATATAATCGGGTAATCGTTCTTTCAGAAAATCACGTAATGCGGTATTTTCAATGACTTGCCCTTGATGCGGCACGAAATAAGCGACTAAACGCTTGTCCGTTTGCGAGGCTTCATGAACAATCACCGCATTATCCAACACATCGGGATGTTGTGCTAACGCCGCTTCAATTTCACCCAATTCAATCCGAAAACCACGAATTTTGACTTGGTTATCTATGCGTCCCAAGTATTCAAGATTGCCGTCAGGCAGATAGCGTGCTAAATCGCCGGTTCGATACAATCTGTCATAATAATTGTCTGAATAGGATGATTTTTGAGAGGTTTTGTGCCCAACAAAACTCCAGATGGTGTACTCTTGAAACCCATCACGGCTATTTACCGCATAGGGCAGTTGATAAATGTTGATGTTCCTAGCTCCCATCTCATATAATAAGAACACAAGAAAAAGTTTATCGCTTTCCACCTCGATTCCAGGTGTTATTCTATTGGCATCCCGTGTATATATAACAGGCTTTTCAATATCACCATCCTCAACAGGAATAATGGGTAAAAGCGTTTGAAGCGCAAACCGCCCCCCGTCTTTTAACACCCAAAAGAGATTCTTGAGACAATTTCTTGGGGATTCGACACGATCCAATACCAGTGTTGAAATGCTAAAGTCCAGTGAATTTGTGGCTATGCCAAATTCCCTTAGAAAGGTTTCAGGTGCAATATCTACCTTGCCCTCAAGAACATCTAAACCTTTTCCCCTCGCTTGCTGAACAAAAAAGGGATTTAAGTCGATTCCTTTGATGTGTGTACCCATGTCGGAAAGTGTTTGCATCACTTCCCCAGTTCCAAAACCAAACTCTATCCCACTAAGTCCTTGAAAAGTTTTAAAGGGAAGTAAAATACGCAGAACGTCTTGGTTGATTCCAGATGAAGCATAACTCTTGTTGAGTCCTTCAAAAAAATAACGGCAAAATCCCTCATAAGCGACGGTGTCATCTTGGTACTGGGTAACAAAACTAAGACTGGCTTCAATCAAGTCAGGATCAAGCCCCTCAACTAATCCCTCAATCTCCTTAGGCGAAACTTTTCCTACCCATGAGATTTGCTCAATTCGAGAGTTGGAATAACTTTTGACAAACTCTGCCATTTCCTGGCATGAACTTTCTACCGTCAACATACCAAGTTCCGAAAATTTATCCCGGAGAAAAAACGGATTCGGAATAAACTTCTCAAAAGTGGTTTGGGCTTGATTCAAATATCCTCTGGCTATACCAATACCAGACAGATGTATTTCACCAGCAACACCCACTGGGACATGATTTCCAAATGAGTCAAGAAGGTAGGTTTTCGTATTATAAATTGGAGAACCTATTGGAATGGTATTGCTCACCTTCTCTGAAATAGGTTCCCAAATATGCGAATAGACGGTGTATTCAGTTGGACCATAAGCATTTCTAAATCGACAGTTCGGTATCCATTTCAGTGCGAGTTTAACCGGACAAATTTCTCCAACCGATACCACAGTGACTTCTTGGTTTTGTAAGAGAGTTGGCTCTAATTGTTGAAGCAAAGATGGAACGAGTACAATTATCGTTATTCCATAACCATTGATGGACTTGATTAACTTTCTCGATTCAATGTGATCCGATGTTAACATCACCAAAGTCGCACCATTTAAGAGTGCCATGAAAGTTTCACCAACAGCACCATCAAAATTATAGGAAAATAATTGGGCTATTCGACTTTGTTTGGTCACCTTAAAAATATCAGCTTGCCAATTGACCAAATTAGCTATCCCTCTGTGTTCTATCAACACCCCTTTGGGTTGACCTGTCGAACCTGACGTATAAATCACATAAGCCAAGTTTTCAGAGCCAACTCCACTGTTGATATTTTCAGAACTCAATCGTGACAAGGTCAAGGCTTCAACATCTAAACAAATCACCTGCGCTTTAGTTTCTGGCAGTTTTTCTTTTAAACTCGATTGAGTCAACA
>JAYQWI020000197.1:0-6234 GCA_035871815.2 Candidatus Parabeggiatoa communis | reverse complement strand
GAATAACGACAAGGATTGTGAATAACGACAAGGATTGTGAATAACGACAAGGATTGTGAATAACGACAAGGATTAAAATCTATAACGATAAGGATTGAATATAAAGCTTAGCACCTATCGCTTTAGTAGATCAAATTAACAAAATATTATCCTTTTTTATAAACAATCCTTGTCGTTATCTATATATTTTATCCTTTCTTATAAACAATCCTTGTCGTTATATAACACCTTAGTCAATTCTTGTACACAGGCAGGATGCCCTTGACTGTCTTGCCAAATGCTCTCAATCTCCGCATCAGTAAAGTCTATACCGGTTTAGCGAAGGCGTGTTTTGATAAAAGTGCGGACTTCTTGTTGTGTTGTGAAAAGGGCGGCATGTCGATAATTTGACAAATACCGTCTAACGACGACGCTTCCAAAGGTGAATCAGAAAATAAGTAGGCTAATGGAAAATGACTCGCAATTAATAATGTTAATGGATCCGTTCATCGCCGCTAAACAATTTATTCGTCATGTGCCCAATATTATCAAGGCATAAGACATATCGTTTATCCCGCAAAGCACGGTGCAACTCAAAAACACGACATTCCTCAATACCTATCTCACTACACAAGGCTTTAAAAAAATCACCTTCATCATGGACAATTTGCATATCCAAATAAATAAAATGAGGCGCTTTTTGGGAAATATGATATAACAGGGAAGATTTACCCGTTTTCTCCACGCCAATTAATGACATATTCGTCCCTTTTTTTTAACTCATCAAATACCTTGTTCAGTAATTTTTTTTGTTCAAAAAATGGGTCGGAGTCGGTAATCCGCCCTTGATCATTAAAAGGATTTGGAGGCGTTTTTTTAAAGCGGGCAAGTGTGTTTTTGAATTGTTTTATGAGCCATTTTATGCCAGCGGGTATTTTTTCTTTGAATAACAATATTCCACCGGCGATAGTAAAAAAAAGGGCTAAAGCTTGCACCCACTCATTGCTTATCATTTCCTTGAGCATAACGATTTATCTCTTTTCTAAACTAAGCCTCAATGTTTAAGGAACTACAAGAATTGTATATTGTTAAAAATTAATAAGACAGTAGGGTATATTTTATGCTATTATCTACAGATGAATGTCAAATTAGCATTACAATTATTAGGCGTACATCGTAGAACATTGTCTCGTTATGTAAAAGAAGGAAAAATTAGAGCTATCCGATTGCCTAATAGAACCTTGAATTACAATGAAGATGATGTTTATTCTATGGCAGGTAAATCTAAGGTTCGGATGAATGTGATATACGCAAGAGTTTCAACCTATAAACAGAAGAAAGACTTGCAGAACCAGATAGACAACATTGAAGCTTACATGAACAGCAATGGCTATAAGGTAGATAAAATCTATAAAGATATCAAAACCGGAATGACCTTAGATAGAAAAGGTTTTATAGCCTTATTAGATGATCTACAGGAGGGTCTTGTTGATCGTATATTTATTACTTACAAGGATAGATTAGCTAGATTATCTTATGATCTAGCAGAAAAACTGATCGTACAAAATCACGGTCGGATTGAACTCATTAATGCCGCCGAAAAAACCGATGAACAAGAACTGTTTGAAGATTTAATGCAGGTTGTTCATTCTTTTTCTATGAAAATGTATTCGCGCAGAAGGTTAGCTAAGAAGCTATGCAAAGAGTAGAGCGTCATATCATAGTCGATTCAGATGCTTTAAATGAATTAACATTCAAAGCAAAAAACCTCTATAACGTGGCTAATTATCAGATTAGGCAGACGTTTATATTCACGGGGCTAATGCCCTGTGAGTATGAACTAAGCACTTTTTTGGCAAATATAAATCAACCGGATTATAGAGCTTTGCCTGCACAAACCAGTCAGCAAGTTATCAAATTGCTCTTTAAAAACTGGACTTCATACTTTGCAGTCATTCGTGAATGGAAAAAGAATCCGTCAAAGTTTAAAGGTATGCCTAAAATACCACGTTATAAAAAAAAGAACGGACACTTCGTTGCCATCTTCACTAATCAGCAAGTTAAAATTAAAGAGGGTTTTATCTATTTTCCAAAAGCGGTCAATATTTCACCTCTGAAAACGTCAGTTTCCAAACCAAAGCAGGTACGTATCATTCCTCAAGCTACCTGCTTTGTTGTGGAGATTGTGTATGACAAAGAAGTGCAAAAAGTAGAAACGGTGCCAGATAGTTTTCTTGCCATTGATCTCGGTTTAAATAACCTTGCTACGTCTTTTAACAATGTAGGATTAACCCCTTTCATTGTAAACGGTAAGCCACTTAAATCGATAAATGCATGGTTTAATAAAAACAAAGCTAAGTTACAAAGTCAATTACCTAAAGGTATATTTAGCACTAGGCACATCAATCATCTGACACATAAACGTCATCAAAAAATAAACGATTACATCCATAAAACCTCCCGATTTATTGTTGATTATTGTGTTGAAAATAGAATAGGCACAATTATTATCGGTAACAATGAAGGATGGAAAAATCGTATCAACATAGGTAAGCGAAATAATCAAAACTTCGTTCAAATACCCCATACTCAGTTAATCCTTTCCATAGAATATAAAGCTTTAGAATTTGGGATTTGGGTAAAAATAACGGAAGAAAGCTACACCTCAAAGACTGACAATTTGGTGCTTGAACCTTTAAAAAAGCATGGCTCAAATCAGATCAAAAAACCCAGTTTGGGTAAACGTGTTAAGCGTGGATTGTTTCACTCTTCAAATGGGATGTTAATAAATGCAGATTGCAATGGTGCAATTGGTATTGCTAGAAAAGTAGTCGGTGATTTGGCATTAAAGCCAATAACCGATAAGAGCATTGCGTTAATGCCAAGACATAGGTTTTCTTTCTGATGTTTTTAGGAAGATGATCGTAAATGTCTATAGATGTCCATAGTAACTATGGAAATTATAACGTAGAATATATTATAATCTTGCACACTCCAATAAACCGAAAAATAACAATGCACTCCAAAAAACCGCAAAATAAATTTGGAACGAAAAAAAACCGCAAAATAAATTTGGAACGAAAAGAGCCGCAAAATCAATTGGGTGCGTCTCTTTTAGGTTGATAGTGGAGAACACCATACTTCATACACGAAATTCGTAATTATACATAATATTATCAATCAGTTATATAAAAAATCATGTATGAGGTATGGTGTCCCCCACTATGAGTGATTTAAGAGAGGTTCTGTCAAGAATTCATCCAAAATAGCGGGATTAAAATATTGACTAAAATTGATATTTTTATTTTCCCTAAGAGAATTGGTAGGGGCAATCCCTTGTGGTTGCCCCAATGATAACGAGTTAAATTCGTTTAGCACCCAGTTCTACTTGTTCTGCAACCACCGCCAAATCGCGCTTCGAGATACAATCTTTCCTGTTGCCAAATACGTCAAGACTAAAGGATCACGCAACGTCCACTCCATCCATGAAGCAGTCCCCGGCTTTCCACACCATAACACTTGATCCCCCTGTTTTAAACATTCACTCTCCTCCGGTAACTGAATTTCCTCCTCGTCGCGTATTAACAATAAGGGAAGACAGGCTAACTTGTTATCACGATCTCTCGGATCCATCTGCAAGCATTTCAAATTTATCGTTTTGTCCTTTAAAGCCTCCCATAATGCTGGTGTCGATTCCTGATTTATTGTCATTTGCCAAATTTCTGGGGGCATTGAATGTAATTCATCCTTGAGACGTGTGACAAGTTGACGTGTCCACTGACTACCACGTTGCTTGGTTAAGCGCAAAAAATCAACTAATTTGGGTGTTGTTAATAAGACGCGAATATGGTTAGCAATAATCTGGCTCGGCTGCATAGTGATATCCGCATTGGCCGCTTCAAAAATAATCTGATTATCTGCCCGATTTTGTCTGATCACCACAAATAGATTGGGATTCAATTCACGAGCCGTCATCACAATCGACAAGTTATTCACATCATCATCAGTACCCGCAATCAGGCCAACGGCTTCCTCAATGTGGGCTTGCTGCAAAGTATCGGCTTCCGTTCCCCGTCCCTTAACACATTCCACGGGTGGCAAACCGGTTTTTTCCGGCATGGCTTCAATCACCACCAGACGTAAATCCTGTTTTCCCTTGAGTCGCTCGTACACGGCTTTGCCAAATCGTCCATAACCACACAATACCCATAAACCGGATTGTGGCGCTTCTAAAAGCTTGCACGATGTTTTATAACCACTCAGACAGTCACGCAATAACAATAGATTAGGGGATTGCAAGGCAATATGCAGTTTACTGGCAAATATCTTAAAGGGATTAATAATAAAATCGCTGCCAAAAGAGGCCATATTAGCGGCGACATCGTGGGAATCTACGCGACCAATTACCGTTAAATCAGGTCTCAAAAGTTTGGTGGTGATCGCGATATGTAAATTCACTAAATTGTCATCTGTGATCGCGACGACACCGGCACAATCAGGATTTTTTAAGCCGCCTTCGACAAGGTGGATAGGTTTACTGGCATCGGCACAGAGTTTTGGAACATAAACCGGATAATTTTCCAGTATTAACATATTGAGGCGTTCCTGCTTCATTTCTATCACCACACTACGCATCAAGCGTTTTTCCAAGCAACTCACCAACGCACTGCCCGTATCCCCATAGCCACAAATTAAATAAAAGGGTTCATGAATATTGCCGACAGCACGAGCGAAGCGGCTTTCCACAATCGTATTTCGCAAGGCCTTATCTTGTACTAAAGACAGCAAGGCACCAATGGCATAAATCCAAGCTATCACCGTCATGTATAACGATAGTGTCACCCACATTCGTTGTATATTGGAAAAGGGGTAGGGCAGTTCGCCGAAACCAATGGTGGTGCCCATGTAGGAAACAAAATAATAGGCTTCAAAAAAATTCATCCGCCAAGGATTGCCTTGATCATCTACCCCCGGCATCAAAGTCATACCGATTATCGCTACCGTGTATACCGTCAATAACACTAATAATGGTATACGCATTCGGCGCATGATGAGATAGAACACTGTGTTCATTTTGTCCATTGTTTGTTCTACCGATGCAAAATCACTGATTCAATCACTAATAATAAAACAGATACAATATTGGCTAAGATCGCACCACCAGCCAGAGACACAATGCTGGCCATTATCGATGCCGTCATACCGATTGGCTCAACATTCATCGCAACCCCCCAAACAATGGCCGCGGCGAATAACTGCAAATCAGCAACTAAACTGCTTGCCAACAACAAAGCCCCCAAATGTGAACGATCACCAAATTTCAGGATAGTCGCCACCAAATTCACAAAAATCGCCGCTGCCAATTCGTAGGCATGATGGTGATCAGGATTATCAATATCGCCTATATAAAACCCAAAATTTAAGCTCAATGCCCAAACGATAAAAAAACCAAAGACGACTCTTTCAGGATTCATTTTTAATAACCTCCGTTTGATTTAAGTACTGAACCACAAATAAACAGGTATTTTACCGCAAAGGGCCCCCGCCAAGGGATTGCTCCTTTGCTGCTGAAAATTTTTGGCGAAAGTATTTACAAAGACGCTAGCCATTGAGACGCGAAGCATCGCGTCGGAACGAAACCGCGAATTGTAGAGACGCGATGCTTCGCGTCTCTTTGCAGTAAAATACCTGTTTATTTGTGGTTCAGTACTTAGCATATTGTGCCCATTCTGTCGTGTGCATCATTCTACCAAATTGGGCCGTCACATTTTCTGGCCCAATGGCTATCAGGGGAACAGGCGTATTGGTATGGGTGCCTGTCGCCCAAACCGTATTTTGATATTTAGCGACGACTCTGCCCAACAAGTCCAGACGCAATTCAGAGCTATAAACGTAAAATGCCTTAAAATCATGGATTTTCGGGAACGTGTCAAAGCCTAATGTCTTGTGTCCGGCCACATAGTATTCATTCTCTTCTGTTTCCAAGACAGTCGCCGCTTCTGCTAGGGTAATGGGGAATTGTGTGTGTTTATTCACGATTTCCAACAGGGATTGAGGGGTTTGCTGATGCACTGGCAATATCAAGGGCAATGGCATTTTCCTTAGAACGGTGGGTTTGATGCGCCGCGAAAGCGGCAGGTGTGGCATGAGTCATTCGCGTATCAGAAACCAAGCCCGTCGATTTCCCCAAATCTTGAGCAATTTCAAGAATGGTTTTTGCCGAATTGCCAAATTGATCACAGCCAATCATTTCTG
>JAYQWI020000196.1:0-5677 GCA_035871815.2 Candidatus Parabeggiatoa communis | reverse complement strand
CACAATCCAAATTCAGACTCATAATCGGTATAATGTCGTCTAAACGGCTGTTGATTGATTACACCACAAATCATGTTTGTTAAATTGATTAATTGTTAATTGATTGTCATAGCGCCTTCTCCTGAATCAATAACGACAAGGATTGTAAGTCGGTACACATAAGTCTTTTAACATTTTTATTGGCCCAAATCAGCATCATCTGCCGTCTAAGCGTTCTATAGATTTTAAGATCAATAATTTCCGCTAACAGCTTGACACAAAAGTCTAACAGCTAAAGTACCCTAAAGACTACTATGCTTTATTGAAAGGGTTTATCTCAAAATCTCTATTCTTATCTTAATTTTAAAACAAGAGGCTCTTGCAAAATGATTGTTAGCCTCAGAATTTATTACTGAGGCGGGCTAAATTAAATTCATAATACCTGAACTTCTGAATATCTGAACTTCCGAACTCCTATGATTACAGTCAAAGAATTGATGAGCCGTGAATTATACACGCTCAAACCCACCGATACTTTGCATCAAGCGCGTGATTTAATGCTTAAGAAACAAATACGGCATATTCCCATTGTTGATAAAGAGGGTAAATTTGTAGGTCTATTAACTAAGCGCGATGTACTTGCAGCTGGTGTCTCGGCCTTAGCTGATATTAACACTCAAGAACGTGATGAATTGGAATCGAGTATTCCAATTAGTGAAATTATGATTACCGACATTCTCCTCGCGGAAGAAGATACCCTTTTGCTTGAAGCAGCCCGCTCTATGTTGAAACAAAAACACGGTTGTTTGCCGGTTTTCAGAGGTCATCAATTGCTCGGCATTTTGACAGAGGCCGATTTTGTCAAATTGGCGCTTTACTTGATGGAAAAAAAACCTGAAGAACCGAAGAGCAATAATGATTAATGGTTAATGGTTAATGGTTAATTTGTCCCTTTCTATTATTGATACATTGTTCATATCGAAATGCGTATGAGGCCAATGACCGCTCACATTACTTGAGTATAATTGTAAGACATTAAGTTCATTTTAACACTTTGAATTTAAATAACATTCAAAACTTGAGTTGCGGCTTTCAACAACTGAAGTCTTATACACACGCATTGAATTTCATCTAAGCGCCCTTATCTACCTAGCCTATCTGATAGCTTTTCAGACAATCAGGGTAATCAACCACATTTAAGAGTTTGTCAGATAAATCGCTTGGTTTTAGACATCACTCAATATCAAGAATATCAATATCTTGAGAACTGATGTGATCAGTGACATAAGATGTCACCCAACACGGTTTGATCGCCTTACTCAAATTTCGGATTTTATAAAAGGAGATATATATGGCTGGTATTTCACAACAACAAGTTGAAACTGCCATCAAACAATACATCGACCCTTATTTGCAACAAGACTTAGTGTCGGCCAAAAGCGTCAAAAACATTCAAGTAGAAGGCGATACCGTCACGGTGGATCTGACTTTTGGTTATCCAACAGGCGGCTATGATGAAAAGTTAGCTAACCAACTTAAAACCCTGATTGGGGCCTTAGAGGGTGTTGGTACAATCAATATCGACATCACCAATAAAATTGTCGCTCATGCGGTGCAAAAATCCGTTACACCTCTGAAAGGGGTTAAAAACATTATTGCCGTTGCATCGGGTAAAGGGGGCGTGGGTAAATCAACCACAGCCGTCAATCTCGCCTTAGCCCTTTCGGCTGATGGGGCTACTGTGGGTATATTAGATGCGGACATTTATGGGCCCAGTCAACCTCGGATGCTTGGCGTTCAACAACAGCCTGAATCCACAGACGGTCAGTCTCTTGAACCCGTCATGAGTTACAATCTACAATCCATGTCAATTGGCTATTTAGTAGAAGAAGATACGCCGATGATTTGGCGCGGCCCAATGGTAACGCAAGCCTTAGAACAATTACTTAAAGATACCCGCTGGCGCGAAGTGGATTACCTGATTGTCGATCTCCCCCCTGGCACCGGTGATACGCAATTAACGTTAGCCCAAAAAATTCCCGTTAGCGGCGCAGTGATCATCACCACACCTCAAGATATTGCCTTGCTAGATGCCCGTAAAGGCTTAAAAATGTTTGAAAAAGTGAATGTGTCCGTACTCGGTGTGATTGAAAACATGAGCATACATATTTGTAGCCAGTGTGGGCATGAAGAGCATATCTTTGGTAAAGGCGGTGGTTTACTTCTCTCACAAGAAAATGAGGTTGATTTTTTAGGGGCTTTACCCTTAGATCGCAGCATTCGTGAAGAAACAGACAGCGGTAAACCCACAGTCGTTGCGGAACCTGAAGGCCGTATCGCGCAACTCTACCGTGAAATTGCTCGCCGTATTGCAGCCAAACTGTCCTTACAAGCGAAAGATTACACCACAAAATTCCCAACGATTAAAGTCATGAATAACTGATATCCTTGAAAAACCACACACAAGCTTTTGTGTGTGGTCAAAAACGGTTCCCTTTCCTATTTCTTTCCTATTTATCCCACTCCCCCTTTTCAAATGTCCATTAAATCCGATCAATGGATCCGCCGAATGGCGGCATCCCAGATGATAACGCCCTTTGAACCGCATCAAATCAAAGAAAACGCAACCGGCCCGGTGATTTCTTACGGCACATCAAGCTATGGTTATGACGTGCGCTGCGCCAATGAATTTAAACTCTTTACCAACATCAACGCCACCATTGTTGATCCCAAACAGTTTGATGCCAAGACTTTTGTCGATATCGTCTCCGACGAGTGTATTATTCCACCCAATTCGTTTGCTTTAGCGCGTACCATTGAATATTTTCGTATACCACGCGACATTTTAGCGATTGTCTCAGGCAAAAGCACCTACGCCAGAATGGGTATTGTTGTCAATGTGACACCCCTTGAACCGGAATGGGAAGGCCACATCACCCTAGAATTTTCCAACACCACGCCCCTACCTGCCAAAATCTACGCCAACGAAGGTGTCGCCCAAGTCCTGTTTTTAGGGGCCGATGAAGTCTGTGAAACCTCCTACAAAGATCGGCAGGGAAAGTATCAAGGGCAAACGGGTGTCACATTGCCTAAAGCGTAATGATGATGTCGGGGCAAAAATTCCTTTTCCCCTAGCCTTGGGCAATCCCTTGTGGTTGCCCTTTTTGGCTCTCTTGATTTTCAAAAGTTAGCGTGTAAAATAAACGCTTGTGTGAAATAGGTATAAACTTTATTTAAATAAAAAATCCGGTAGTCATGCAATGTGGGTGATATCTAATTAATCTATAACTTTCATCACACACATTGCAGCACTACCCAAAATCCGTTTATTTAGCTTCGCTGAACTTCATTTCGTCAAACTTCGGAGCGAAGCGACGCGAGATCATCCGTTGTACTCTTTAATTTATAATGCTTTATTCATGACTACGCAAACCACACCCAAAGACTACACGCGCACTTTTGCCGAAGTCTATGTAACCGAACTAGACTATGTCAAAAAACGGCGCGAAAAAATGCACCTCACCTCAGAATCCGTAGAACGTGAATCTGAACGGGTGGAACAAGACATCAATAAGCTGAGCGAAAAACACGCTACAGAAAATCCAACATCCGACAAAGTACCCAGTCATGACGTTAAAATCAAAACCTCCGCTGGCCTCGTCGGACTCGCCTTTTCCGGCGGTGGCATCCGTTCCGCTACCTTCAATTTAGGGATACTGCAAGCACTGGATAAAAAAGGCATTCTTCGCTACTGCGACTACCTCTCCACCGTATCAGGTGGCGGCTATATCGGCTCCTGTCTCACTTCCCTACTCAGCAATCCCAAAGCTTCTACAGATTCCGCAGCCCAAAAAGGATACTTCCCCTTCCGTTTCCTTCGCGACAGTGAATCAGATGATCCAGATGAAGTTGAATATGACCTGGCTGAAGCACCTAATACCTACGATGAACGTAAGGAAATGAGCCATCTGCGGGCCGCCAAAAATTACTTACAACTTGATCGCGGCCTCTTCAGTATAGAAACGTGGCGTTTTATTGCCATGTTTCTATCCGGTGTGCTACTCATCAATCTCATACCGCTTGCCATTGCCATTTCAGCCGCCTACACACTGTTTTTTGTCGAAACGCAGTCGATAGCCGCATTCATTCAAACTGCTCAACTCAATGAAATAGGGGAACACATTTACAAGTTTGATAAAGCCACAACTCTCCCCAACTTCTATGCCCTGACCTTCTTCTTATTTCACATAGCCAGCGCCGCTTTCCTCAGTATGGTCGTTGTCCGCGGTTTTGCCGTATTATTGAATTTAAACAGCTCGTTTATACATAACCTGCAAGCCTGGCTGATTGCCACGACGATCACACTCATTGTTTTTATCGGCCTGATAGCCTTAACCTTTTACTTATTCCTAGATGAATACCAGAAAGTGGATAAGCAAATCTTTACTGTGCTCAACTACACCTTACTGGCCACCCTTTTTGTTTTTATTCTAGGCCGGTTAAAAACCGCAAACAAGGGTTTGCAAAAATTCTCCAAGACCCTCTTGTTCCTCGCCTTAGCGGCGCTTCTTCCTATCTTGTTTGCACAATTTATGCGTCTACTCTGGACAACTGGATTTCTTGAAAGTGCCCTGTCTGACTTTATCAGCGTCTCGATCTTTCAAACGTACAAGTATCTAGACATTCCCATGCCTATTGTTACCGTTTTTATCTTGGTCGCCATCGCTTTACTGATCAACCTGAATCGCATCTCTTTCCACGCCTTCTACCGGAACAGTCTCAGCAGAAGCTACTTGTTCAAACAAGAGGAGAAACAGATTAAATCCAATGTCAGTGTCAAAATGAGCGAACTCCATGAGCATTACAATGGGCCTTATCACATTATTAATGCCACTCTGAATATCATGGCTTCCAGGAATCGCTACTTAAGAGGGCGTGGTGCAGACTATTTTATTTTCTCAAAATACTACTGTGGTGCAGAATCGACGGGCTATAGAAGTACGACAAGCTACAATCAGGGTAGTACCGAACTGGCGACAGCCATGGCCATATCAGGCGCAGCCGCCAGCCCCAAAATGGGACGGCGAACCAATCGTCTGTTTGCACTGTACATGATCCTGTTTAACATCAGACTCAACGTCTGGATGCCCAACCCCGATCCAAAATATGAGATGCCCCCAGTTTGGCCTTACTACCTGTTAAAAGAATTTTTTCTAGGCGGGCAAGAAGACAATTCATTGCTCAACTTATCAGACGGTGGACACCATGAAAATCTGGGCATCTATCCCCTACTCAAACGTCGTTGCCGCCTGATCATTATCAGCGATGCTGCCGCCGATCCGAAGTTTAAAATGGACGATCTCGCCAATCTACAACGCAAGGCACGTATCGACTTAGGGATCAACATTAAACTCAACATGACTCCCTTACGCCCCAACAAAAAGGGCAACGTTGAACAATACTATGTCAAAGGCACCATCCATTATCCCAATGACAAGAATGGTACGCTGTTGTACATCAAGACAGCCCTGACGGGAAATGAATCAGAAGATTTACTCGCCTACCGTCGTCAAAATCCCAGCTTTCCTGACGAAACAACGGCCGACCAGTTTTTCAACGAAGCTCAATTCGAGTCCTACAGAAAATTGGGAGAAATAGAAGGGCAGGCAGTTTGTCCAGAGATTAAAGAAGAAATCAC
>JAYQWI020000195.1:0-9527 GCA_035871815.2 Candidatus Parabeggiatoa communis | reverse complement strand
TAATTTTCCTGATTCTAACGATATAATTAATGTAGGGTGGGTATAGCGTTTCCCAATTGAATGAACTGAAGCTCAGCGAAGCTAAGTACAAATTATTATCGTTCCAAATTTATTTTGCGGCCCTCTTGGAGTGCAAAATTTATTTTGCGGCCCTCTTGGAGTGAAAAATTTATTTTTCGATTTTTGGAGTGCAAAGTTTATTTTTCGACGGATTAGAACTCATGATCACCCACCCAAGTCATCATTTCAAGTGCTTTGTCTGTAAAACGAAATTACTTCAGTATGTCCTTCGATAAATCAATACCACTTCAATTCTTCTATTCTTTTTGCGCTTTTTCTGGGTATTATTATCTCTTTTTAATCTGTTATTGTTATAAGCCATATCTGAATATTGACGCTGAACGGGTTTATATTCACCAAATGAAGTCGCTGACATGATATGACGAGTCGGATCGATACCTAATTTTTGGAAATGCTTAAAAACTTCAATCGCTCGATGTGCGGCTAATTCAAGATTAGAGGAAAAATTTCGGGATTGTTGTGGATCAGCATGTCCTTGAATTTGGATTTCTTGAATGGCCCCTAATTTGCCCTTAAAAATCTTACATACTAAGTACTGAAGCACAAATAAACCGGTATTTTACCGCAAAGGGCAGAGCAAGGAATTGCCCCTACATGGCAAAATACCTGAAAATTTAGGGTTCAGTACTTATTTTAAGATAAGACTTTTTTGTTCAAGATCACAAATAAGGAAGGAAATCAATCAATCTGTTCCAGAATCAAAAACATTGTAATGTCACTTACTTAAACCTTTGATAAAACATTTTCAATTTTTCAAAGATGATCTTATACAATGGCTTTCTGGAAGTCATGAATTGAACTAAATCTTGGAGGACTTCATTGGATTTTTGCAATTCACAATTAAGAGAAGTCACTCCTTCAGACATGACTTTGACATCACGCTGAAAATTATCGAACGTATCAGTTTGAGAAGCAATCAAGGGCTGTAAAGAACCGTAAAATTCGGTTTTCGTTTGCGTCAATTCTTGATTGCCCTTTTCTAATTGGGTAACGGCACTCTCAATAAATTCCGTTTGGGCGGTGAGTAAGGGTTGGGTTGAAGAATAAAGCGTTGAGCCAGCTAAACTTAATTCTTTATTCACTTGTTCCAATTGCTTGTTTTGTTCTTTCAGTTTATTTTCTAATGTTTGTAAGACATTATGTACCTCACGTATCGAAAGATTCATAGCCGTGATTTTGTCTAAAGACGGCTCTAGCTTTTCATTAAACGTGTTTGAAATTTGATCAACCGCCTTTTCTAAGCTTTGTTGCAATTGATGGCTAATGGTTTCCGGTGAAAAGATATCATAAACAGCCATCATTTCTTTAACGAAATGTTGTTGTGATTGCTGAATGTTATCCAGAAACAGATTGAATTGCGCTTTGGATTCAGCGAGCCTGAACATGCCTTGCCGCATTTCATTTGTTTGTAGGCCTATTTCTTTAGTTTGATCAACGACTTGATCATTTAACTGATTGATCGCATTTTCAACCTGTTTAAAACCCGTCAAGAAATGATCTTCATTAATCGCATTTTGGGCTAGGGAAATCATCGCATCCGTCGCACTTTCCATCGTTTGAAAATAAGCATCTTGTTTTTGCAGCGCCACCATGATTAAAAATTCAAGAATAGCAACCACTTCTAGCCCTGCTATAATGCAACTAAAGGAAATGTGTAAGGAATCAATTAGTGATTTCTGTTCTAATATAGCACTATCCAAACTGAGTTGGGATAACGCTAAAATTAAGCCAATAAAGGTGCCTAAAATACCCAGTTGCAATGCTATTTTTTGGAGCTTTTGTAATTTTAAAATATTTCCAATGCTCTCTTCTCGATAAGGTTGCATAGTAATCACACTGGATTCAAAACGATGATCTCTTGCCTCATCAATAATATGTTGAAAAAGACGAGGCATCGCTAATTTCGGCGTTGGGTTGCTAGGCAACTGCTCTTCTAGCTTTTCCAAACTAATACGAGATTTTTCACCACTCTTGATGCCTCGTAATTTGACTTCAGTTTCGTTTTTCATATAAGTGGCAAAGGCCTGTTCAACTTGAATTTTAGTCAGAACAGTGATAGCCAGCCCTATCCCCCATAGCGCCAAAATATGAATCACAATCGAAAGATGAGCCAATAGCCCATCCGATTTGGGGTAGGTTAAAGGGACAAGATAATAAAAGGCCATCATACTCACTAACAGAATGACTATAAACCATCCATGTTTAACCCAAAAAGTCATATTTGTTAGCAAGCTATTTGGAGAACAAGTGGCAAAATTTGAGTCATCCATCATTTTTCATTTTCCTCAGTTGTGTCTTTTCCAAGTCGTTTGGTAGGTTTCCTCGAAGGTAAGACTTGATTTTGTTGTTGATGAAAATCTTCAAAACTGAATTCCTCAGCAGAAGGACGACTAGAGCTTAAGCGTTCAAACTGGGGTTGAATCTCACTGCCAATGGAATAGACGGTATTGGTACCACTGAGTTTTTCAATATTCTTACGAGTGGCTTCCATTTCAGGATCATCATCTTCAATGCCTGCCTCTATCAGGTCTTGTTCTTTTTTTAAGAGAATTTCTAATTCTTTAAGATGCGCTTCATTGGTTTCACTCGCCATCTGATCCTCTGTTTTTAATCTTTCTAAAGCCCTTTGGTGATGAGAATCACGAACGCTATCGGCCAGTTTTTCAGAGGCGGTTGGTAAACGTTCGATATTAACAATTTTCACCACTAAGCCAAATTGCTCGGTAATTTTTTTGACCGAGTAATTAAAGATTTTGTGGATTTCGTTTTTGGTTTTCTGATCTCTATATCTAATGAATTCAGTAGGAACAGGTTCAAGACTGGTCTTGATATCCTGTTCAAGCACACTTCTGATATCCGCTATTTCTTTTTCCTTGGATTGATAGTTATGAATCTGAAATGTGTACCAACCAAATTGATCGACAGCCAATATTTGAAATTTACCGTTAAAGGTCACCGATTCTTCATGTCCAGCCTCTCTAAGTGGGAAAGTTTCCACCGTGAAATCATGGAAACCTTCTTGTAGAGCATGGAGACGTTCTGCAAGCGGATCATCTTTGGAATCCCGTTTAGGCGTGATAGTGATATTCTCCAATTGGAAAACATCTTTTAATTTGTCTGAAATGCCCTTTTTTAATTCTTGTTCCACAGACACTTCATTTGGATTATCAGGAGATGGCCAAAAACGCATATAAAAGCGTTCCGGTTCAATCTTGTGAATAATGAGCCGCGCTTGTTCAGTCACAACCTTTTTGAATTCATCTAACAGCTTGGTTTGTGGATGTAAATAAGGCTTGATATTTTCAATACGGTTAATTTCAGCTTCAACGACTATACTCAATCTGACTCGAACTCGTGCATCATAAGTGACAAACTCGTTTGTTTCTTCAAAAGAAATCCCCTCCCTTTTTATAATAATGGGATCGAGATTGGGAATAACAAAAAGATGTTTGATAGCATAACCAATGGAATTGGCCTTTTGTTCGACGGCTTTCTTGATGTCATGCTCTATTTGGGCATCCTTAGAATCAAAGTCAAGAATTAAATCGGCATACCGTTGTTCCAGTAACATTGTTTGAGTAATGGTTTTGACTTGTTCTTTAAACCAAGTTTCCAAATCCTCAATTTTAGCTGCCCAATATTTGCCAAGATCGTTCAATTGCATGAGTACATCATGTTCTACACAAATAGGCGTAGGAGAATCCTTAATCGTACAGTCAATTTCATACTTGAAGAGCGGAGCCTCCTTAGGGCGCAAAGCAACAATATCACTACTTTCAAGATAAAGAGCACTGATTTTACGCCCCCTTTCAAGCAAGACATTATTGAGATGATGAATAAGCTTCTCACGAAGACGACTCTCTAGCTGATCACAAAATTCATGTAATGTCACATTTTCACGCAAAAAAGCACCGATTTTTTCTTGAAGCAAAGCTTGTAATTCAGACGAACGTTCATTAGTTGCAATAATATTTATTTTGTTGTCTTCGTTGACTTGAAGCATGGCCTCTTTTATTTTGAGGTTCATTTCTTCAGCATAGTCTTTCACTCTCACCGGAAAAGAATCGGACTGAATTTGGAGTGGCTTGATTTTGTCGGCATCTGTTAAGGATATTCTGAGTTCAAGATTCAAGTCAATTTCTTGGTTCGCTCTTTTATTAAGATATGCCTCTGCTTTTTCTTGCCAGCCAGAAAAGTAATCATCAATAAAATGACCCCCATTGTTCTTAAGCGCAAAGTCTTGAAGGTACTGCTTGAAAAACTGTCCAAGAACCTCTTGCGGATTAGGTCCTTTAAATAAGAGCTTGACAATGTCTGCTTCTTTTCCAGACTCACAAGAGGCTCGGTATGTGATATTGAAACTGACCGCACGGGCAGTAGCAATATGTTTGATTTGACAACCCCAAACTTCACAATTCGCATAGTTTTGAGTAGACACCAAATAACATCTGAGATCACGAAAACTTATCAGCGGCTTTTTGGGGAGAACTTCCCCCTTTTTGGCATCAATGATGACTCGTTTTTCTGAATGTGATATGTCATCAGGTGGTTTTGAGCAATCGACTTTTCTAATCACTGAATCAAGAGGATACATTTGGCTCATCGTTTGTTTTCTCCTTAATAATAACGAGTTGCACGATTTGCCCTTCAGTAAGGGCATTATAGGGTTGTATTGGGCGAAAAACCCCATTATCAAAAATCGCGGTGAGGGGTGAGTCACCTAAATGAGCTAATAAAACCTGAATAATATCATTTAATTGGGTATAAGCCTGTTCTGTTGACAGTGGATTTATTTTATGACGAGTTCGCTCACTTTTACCATGTACTATCCAACTTCTGTAGTGATAGATGGCTTTGGCATCGCCAGCTAACTGGGGATTATGCTGCAATAAATTGCGTTTGAGAAAGTCTAGAATTTCATCCGGTTTCCAATATTCTACTTCCTCAAAAAAATGATCATAAATCGCCTGACCTAAATTAGTAGGCGTGATGCCCATCAAGAGGATACCCTTGTGTTGCAAATAATCTCTAATAAAACGCTCAAAAGCAGCCCATAAACTGACAACAAATAATTCCTCTATTTCCAGTTCAGCGATATTCGCTAGATTATCAACATTAAAGATTTCAGGTTGTTGATTAAGTACGATAGTCCGTTGTAGTAACCGTAGTCTATCGGCAGGATTTCGAGTTTTTACGGCCCTTTTGACGACTCTTAAACTATCTTTCGTGAGTTTATAAGTTTCCCATATAGCGGGTAATGGATTAGAATTCATGATCGCTCACCCAAGTAATCATTTCAAGTAATAAAGCTTTGTCCGCAAAACGAGTTGTTTTAGTCACAGGATCGACTATCCAATACCAGCCCTCCTGATTAATTCCCTTAAAAACAGGCTGGATTTTTCCAGGTACCAAAGTGACTTGAGGACCACCTTTATTCATGTAATCAAGATGTATTCTGTCCAACCACCCTTTCATTTCTAGCATACCTTCAGTCAAAATCACCCCGGCACCTTTTGGGGTGATGTTTGCTAAAATGTCCTCTTTTCCTTTCTCACGGATTATCAGTGAAGGTGCTTCATAAGTACCGAGCGGTTCACCAACTTGAATGACATCAGTAGCTATTTCAAGTTCACCTTTAAACCAGGTTTTGATTTGACTAAACAAGTCACTCACTCGATCTAAATAAAGTTGGACTTTTTTAGGGTCATTGGTGTGTTGTTCATTTAGGGTATTCATAATGGATTATCTAATTAAAATTAATGCTTTGAATTTTTAATGTAATTCAAGAATGACTTTACGTTCATTGATGAGTTGTTGTCTTTCAGCACGTTCAGCCCTATCTATCTTTCTAATTTTTTCTGTAAAAAAAGCTTGTCTTCCCCACCAATATCTCATCAGTTCTTTTTGTTGAGAAATATTTGTGTTTAAAACAATTTGTTGGAGTAAACGATCCAATGCGGATAGTAAACTTTTTGGGCGAACCTTTTTTGTATCTAGCCCATATAAAATTTTAAACCACATTTGAATCAAAAATGCCAATAATATATTGAGGCTAATATCATTTTTCTTCAGAGACTTGAGAAAGTCATCTTCTAACTCATTTAAAGCGTATTGCATCTTTGGATGAAAAAACCACGATATGAGTAAATCAATCTTTGTGAAATCTTGGTTTTCTTCGAGATTGGCAAATAGAGGGTATTTAGAGGGCCATGTACCGTAATCTACTTCCTGAAAATGAGATACTGTATTCCTAGCATAATCTATTATGAATTTCAAGGCATATTTATTAGAGAAGGAAAACTGTTCGTCTTTTAAATTTCGTTCTGGTAACCACTTTTTTAAGGTGTCCAACAATTCGTACACGCGCAAACCACTTTGGTTGGCTTGCTCAAGTAAGGTATTGTAGGCCTTCTCTTTGACTTCTTTTGGACTTTCTTCTGTATCTAATAACTGTCTTATCCAAGACATTCCATCAAACTCAGAAGTATATTGTAATTTTTCGACAATACCTAAAATGATAACTAAAACGATATCATGATGTTTTTCCCTCATCAACTCGTGAAGAAAATCTTGAATCATGTTCTGTAGTTGAGGATACTTCAAAATTTTATAAATGAGTTCAGAAAGGCGAAAAATTATTTTTTCGAGGTACTGCTGTACGTTCTGTATGTTTATTTTTTCTTTTAGATCGATTTCTTCTTTTTTTACATCAGATAGTAAATTTAATACTAATGATTGAATCAAGGTGCTGTCAGTGCTTATAATCTTATCAAGCTCTTCAATGTCCCACTTTTCACGTTCATTTTTAAAATGCTCTTTTATTTTGTCCACTTCATCAGTAAATTCTTGCTTAATTTGCTCAATAATATTAACTAACCATGCTTTACCATAATGGTTTGGTTCGTAAATAGCCATTTCTGCCGATAACGTGATTACATTTTCAATGATCTTTGAAGAAACCTCGAAATCTATGAGCAAATGAACTTGTTGAATTTTTTCAAAATATCGGATGTAAAGCGATTTTTGTTCTAAATGCTTTCTTAACTTTTCTCTTAAATAGGGTAGTGAAAACTCTATGACATGTGAACCGGTTTCCAAGTAACTTACTTGAAGATGACATTCTTCAAAAATTTTATCTTGACTCTTTTCCCATATTTCAATACCGTCTTTTTCTTCTATTGTGCGAACAGTCTTGATTTTTCCTTTTTTAGTCTTTTTTGTTGATTCAAAAATAACCCTTGTTTTTTCACCTTTTAACAATAATGAAACTATGAACTCAAAATCACGACGACTCAATCCTGGAAAAAATGTAGCCACATATAGCACAGTATTTTTGACAAGGTTGTCATCTTGAAAGAGTTCTTTTGGGCGAACAGTTTGAATTTCTGTTAGAAATTCTTGAACACTTTGACCTTCTTTATACTGCTTTCTTTTTTCAACTTCTTTTCTTAGTTGTTCTGCACCGTTTATCAGATAACCATAAAGTAAGCCATAAAATTCACGGTCACTATTATTTTCATCCCATAACCCATAATTTCTTTGTTGTAAAATATGTTCTTCAAGAGATTTGGCCTCATCCTTAAAATGAACTTTGAGTAAAGAGGGGAGAAAAGGAATATTCCATTTTTGAAAATGAAAATTGGAGTATTTTTCTTCTAAAACGTTTTCTTGAAGAAAACCTGAATTGGCAAAACAAACGAGCATGATGTCATTTTTTTCCAACTGCTCCTTGATACTTTGAGCAGAGAGAGACTCTTCCATAAACAAGGAATCCAAAAATCGTTTGGATTTTAAGCTGATAACGATTATCAACTTTTCTCCGCTTCCGATTTTTTCATTAACAAGTCTACTCAAGTGTAAGTCGCTTTGCTCTAACTGACTCCCTTCAAAAGCCAGTAACCTTTTTTCATAATGTTCTTCTGCTCTATTCAGTAATTCGTAAGTGGCCGCACGTAAAATATTGTCATCAAAACATTCTACCAAAAGAATCCGCTTATTTTTTAACTCGTTGAAATAGGCTTCTATTTCTTCTTTTGCAGAATTAAAAGAAGGCAATCCTTCTGGTTTATTAGGCAGCGATTTAGTGGGGTCTTTAAACTCTTTTGAAGATTCTTTGGAATCTCCAAAAAAGTTCATTGTATGAGCATGAGCAACATTAGTTTGTTTTTTTACCGGGCCTTTATTGTCGATTTCTTGAGGCATCCCTCCTTCGTATTCAGGCTTTTTTATAAGCTTTTTTGGCAATTCTTCTCCTCGTTCATCTTGTTCATCAGTTTCCTTAGGCCCACCTGTTTCGACTGGTTGATCATTTTCTGTATTATGACTTGTATCTTTTGAATCATTTTCAGTTATATTGTCTAATATTTGTGAGTCTATTTTTTCAGGCGTAGTAACCTTTTTTTGTGTTTTTTCTTTTTCCAATCCTTCTTCAGTTCCATCAAAATCAACTGATTCTGATTCACCATCATGCCTGGTTTTTTGCGTTTTTTCTTGTTCTGATCCTTCTTTATCAGTTTCTTTAGGCTTGTTGATTGATTCATCAGTCTTATCAACTTCTGTTTTGTCAGTTTCTACTGATTTGTTTGAAGCTTGATTTGATTCACTCATAAATTCTCCTTAAAAACCATTGAATGAGCAATTGGTTAAATGTTGACTGTACCATTGATATGACCAATATTAACCTGTTTTTCAATTGGCCCCTTATTTTTGATATTTTGCACTATACCACTAACATTCTTTTCAGATGCTTTTTCTAATTCCTTGTTACCCATTTTTGAAGTAAATGGAGCTAAACGTTCATCCCAAGCTTTGGCCATTTCGTCATGAATATCAGATAGTTCCTCCCATTTTGAAAATAAAAGATCAATTTTGGCCGCTAAACCAGCATCTTGCCACAACGTTTCTTTCTCTTCTTCTCCTCCATAAATCTTTTTAACTACACTAATGATGCGATGAGTGGCAGGGTGATAGAGCAGTCCGCCACTTTGCCCTTGACCTTTAATAGCGCCTTCTATTTCAAGATCGTGATTCACAAACCGTGTTATATTTCCAGAATAGATGCCCATACCGGCTTTATTCTTATGACTTCCAGGATAACCGACACTTATCACATCGTCTCCTTTGGGGTTTTTTGGAACACGCCCCAAGGGGATACAATTTTCTATATGATAATTTATCTTGAGAACAGCAATATCTTTCGCTTTTAGAGATTTATCCTGTTCTAGTTTTGCTATAAATTCTTCTCCATCCTGATACTCAATCAAAATATCAGAAAAATTATTAGGAAGTGCCACTTCTTGAATACAATGCCATGCGGTTAAAATATAACCATTTGGCATGACAAAAAATCCCGTACCTTTAAATCCTGTATCAGTAGAAATTTTAACGGTTATCCGTTCAAGTTCCCCTTGAACAAATTTTTTGAGTTCATCGTTCATTTAAAACTA
>JAYQWI020000194.1:0-16457 GCA_035871815.2 Candidatus Parabeggiatoa communis | reverse complement strand
ATAATACCTTGGTCTCCAGAAATGAGATACCAACCCAAGGGCACGATTTCCAAAAACAAAGCCGAAGAAATACTGAATGCCGTGCGCGAAAAACCTAATGGAGTCTACCGATGGATAATGAAATATTGGTGAAAGAATTTGGTAAAATGACTCAAATTCTTAAACAAGAAAAAGGGCCGCTTTCATTGTTAATGCTCAAAGCTTTCGATGCCGAGATGAATGATTATTGGAATTTGATTGTCAGCGCGCCGGCGTATGATAATTTAACGTTAAAAATGGCATTGACCGATTTAATCACCCTATTTAATAAACACCTCAGTCAAGCTGTCTTGGAAAGCATTGCACGAACAATTATTTTAGAAACCACCGATCCTTTTGTAAAGGAAATCAATCAAGCTTTCAAAGTTAAAAATACCGTCAAATATGTCTATTCAGCGGTCATATCGGGTATTAATCTGGAAAAAGCGATTATTTTTGAATCTCATCCTCTCTCCAAAAAAATCAAGTCATAATCCGTAGGTGTTCAAAACGCAAGAGGCGCAAGAGGCGCTAACGACGCAAAGGTATATCAATAGGTTATATGAACCACAATTATTTGAAAAAGTCAGGTTTGAGCTTAGTACAACGGGATATTCTCGCTTGATTGGTACTCATTTGGTTCTTTCCGTGCAAAATGTATTTTGCGAAGGCCCACAAAAAAATAAGGGCAACCACAATGGATTGCCCCTAATTAAGCCCTAATGTAGACTTTGATGTCGTATAAACCCCCAGACTGCTTGGCTTAGGGGTTCACGTTTTAAGTGAAGTGCGTATTCTATAGTTTGTACCGCATCGCCTAAATGACCGGCTCCGAGTTGCATTATGGCTTCATGACATAACGCTTGTGCTTCATCTTCAATGTTTAAAGGGATTGATAAATCCGCTCCGCAACGGGGACAAATCGTTGAGCTGTCTTTGAGACGCGCTTTACAGATAGTACAGCGTTCCATCATGACTCCAGATAGTAAAGAATGTCTGACAGTTGATCCATGGGTTCCTTTAAGGCCTTGATATCGCTAGTGTTCATGGCATCGTTGATCATTTCAATCATATTCACCATATCGTCCCTATCTTCCGGGGAAGCCTCTTCTAACATGCGTTCCGCTTTTTCAACTAAAGCACGGGCTTGGACAACGGCATGGTGAGTTTCCGTCTCGTTATCCTGTTCGATAATCACAGAACCCTCTTTATTAAAGAGTTCTCTGATGCGATCCTTGGCCGTTTCCATTTCGCCCTCTTCAAACCGAGAAATGGCGTTATCGATGAAGATAGATTTTTCAAAGCCCGTGTTTTTCTCTATGGCTGAAACGTGTAAAATCCCGTTCAAGTCCAATTCCAATTTGAGTAAAATCGGGTTACCCTGTGGAACGCGACTTAAGCCCTCCACCAGAAATTCACCAATTTGGATGTTGCTCAAGGCATCACGATTTTCACCTTGAAAAACACGCACATCGACTTTTTCTTGATTATCGCTAACCGTATAAAACACTTCCGTTTTGTTCAGCGGTAGAGAACTGTTTTTGTGGATGATGGGCACATACATATAGGGGTAGATTTCACCGTTCATTTCACCCAATGCGCTGGTACCGTAAGTATAAGGCGTGATATCAACTAACACGGCCGCGGCCGAAACCTCTGTTCCTGCAATCATAGCCCCTTGAATAGCGGCCCCCGTTGCAACACATAAGTCAGGATCAACATCAAGACGTGGTTGCAGACGAAATTCTTCTTTGAGACGTTCACTGACAAGAGGAGTACGGGTACTACCGCCAACGAGTAAAATCTCATCAATATCAGAAGCCGTGAGATTGGCACCTTTCAGAGCAATGTGTACCGCTTCTAAGGTTTCGTCAATATACTCCTCAATCATATCCTCGTAGTCATTGCGAGCGAGTTCCAAAGAGAGATGAATGGGTACCCCATCCTGCTCTTCCAGGTATTCTTCCTCAATCAACACAAAAGGAAAATCAGAAAGGGCGCGTTTAGCGGCTTCCGCGGCCCGATTGAGACGAGCAATCGCTTTCCGCGATGTCTGAATATCGAACCCCGATTCGGCTTTAATCTGTTCAACAAGGTGTTCAGCGATTTTTTGATCGAAATCATCGCCCCCCAGTTTGTTATTGCCGTGACTGGCAACCACTTCCACCACATCCTCTTCAATGCTCACTACCGAGACATCGAACGTACCGCCTCCGAGATCGTACACTAAAATGCGTTTATGGGTTTTCTGATCAGCTTCATAAGACAAGGCAGCAGCAGTCGGTTCATTGATCATCCTAACCACTTCTAGCCCCGCAATTTCACCCGCTTCACGAGTAGCTTGACGCTGCGCGTCAGAGAAATAGGCCGGTACCGTGATCACCGCTTTGTGTACGGGTTGCTTGACATAAGCTTCAGCAATGCCTTTAAGATGCTTAAGGATAATGGCCGAGATTTCTTGTGGGGTATAACCTTGTCCGGCCATATCCACTTTAATCTCTTCCCCCATTTGGCGTTTAATGGATTTAACAGTACGTTCAGGGTAGAGTACATATTGGTTTTTAGCGGGTTCACCTACCAAGACTTCGTTAGTTTCACTCATGCCAACAAAAGAAGGCAAGATTTTGCTACCCGAGTCTTCAATCACAATGGTTTTGCCATTTTCGACGATAGCAATTTCAGAGTTTGTGGTACCTAAGTCGATACCCACGATGATATCATTCATTCGTTTTTCCAAAGTTATCAGTGAACAGTTATCAGTTATCAATGCGCTTTGCCCAAAAGCCTTGGTTGTCGAGGTTTCTTCATTATTAGCCAGTAAGGACTGACGGCTCACTGATAACGGCTCACTGATAGCTGTGACATAAGCGACTAAACGGGGATTGTTTTCTTGATTATAAAGTATCACCACTGCTTCTTTAACATTTTCGTGTTGACGAAGCCGAGCTTCAATTTCGCCTAGTTCAATGCGGAAACCGCGCAGTTTAACTTGGTGATCACGGCGACCAATGACTTCCAATGCGCCATTGGGCAATAAACGCCCTATATCTCCAGTATGGTAAAGGCGTTTATTTTGATCATCAGGACATTGCCGGAAGCTTGAAAAGTCACGCTGCCAGTAACCTAAAGCAAGGTATGGACTGCGAAAAACAATCTCACCGTAAAGTTCATTGAATTCATCGTTAGCATTTAATAAGAGGATATCAGTTTCCGCAACCGGATAACCAACCGGCACTCTATAGCGCGGCACTGACGTTTGCGGGTTAAGGAAATACTGTACCGTGACGGTAGATTCTGTAGGTCCTAAGCCATTAATAAACAGGCACTGTTTGCTAAAGTAACGTTGATAATTTTCTACATCAGCCTGAATGACACTCTCACCCCCCATCACGACTAACCGTACATGTTCAAGAGGCTGTTTGAGTGCCGAGATGAGATGCCGATACACAGAAGGGGTGGAATGGTAGATAGTCACTTGTTGTTGTTCTAACCAATCGATACACTCTGTTAAGGACTTTTTTCTCAGATCAAGCGGATACAAACTAGCACCATTGAGCAATGCGCCATAAATATCCATCACCGCCGCATCAAAACCGTAGGTTGCCAATTGTATAAGTCTATCATCTGGGTTGATATGCAGATTGTTAGTATATTGACGAATAAAGTGCAAAACGTTGCGATGGTTTTGGAGAACACCTTTGGGTTGTCCGGTGGAGCCTGATGTATAAAGCAGGTAAGCAATGCTGTGAGGATCAATTTCAGGTAAGCGAACGGCCGGATTTTCCACCAAACTATCCAAGTTAATTATCTGCTCCGGTTCTGTCAATTGTTCTGCCAAGCTTTGAAACTGGTTGTCGCAGACAAACGTAGTTGTTTGGGTATCTTCAATAATGTACTGCAATCGTATCAGCGGATGGTTGGCATCCAGCGGAATATAGGCGCGTCCTGCTTGTAGAACCCCGAGTATGCCGACAACCATGCTGCAATCATGGGGAAGTATGAGAGCAACCCAGCGGTTGTTGTTGCACTTGAGCAGGGCCGCCGCCAACCGCCGTGTCGCTTGGTTCAGTTCCAGATACGTCAGGCTTGATTGCGAAGTACGTACTGCAATTCGGTCAGGATAACGTTGCACTTGCAAGGCAAAGCGTTCTGGAATACTTTGTATTTGCTGGTCAAAAGGTTCAAAAGTAATAGCGGGTGTGGGGTGTTGAAGTTCGCCAACCCGGTTTCGCCAAGCGTCATTGAGCAGGGAAAGCTGAGACAACTTTGCATCTGGTTTGACAACAACTTGTTGTAACAAAGTTAGATAGCACTCTCCCAGAAAACAGACCGTTTCTTCTGTGAATAAGGCACTGTCGTATTCAAAGTGGCCGGTTAATCCTTCAGAATTTTCTGTGAATGCTAAGTTAAGGTCAAACTTAGCAATGATGCCTTGTGAAGTTTGCAAGTGTTCAATGTGGAGCCCGACCAGATCGAGTTCTGCGGTTTCAGGGGTATTAATCAAATTGAACATGACCTGAAACAGAGGATGGTGGCTGAGACTGCGTTGAGGTTGAAGATGCTCAACTAGCTGCTCAAAAGGGACATCCTGATGAGCAAAAGCGTCTAATGCGGTTTGCCGTATTTGGGCCATTAGTTGAAAAAAAGTGGGGGGTGCCGGAATACGGGTACGCAAAACAACGGTATTGAGAAACAACCCAATCAAACCTTCCAACTGACTATGATTACGGTTGGCAACCGGTATACCGATGCATAAGTCGTTTTGTCCACTGTAACGATAAAGCAGAATGTTGAATGCTCCAAACAAAGTCATAAACAGGGTGGAGTTGCCTTGTCGGGACACTTGTTTGAGTCGATCCGTTAGATCCCTTGGTACATGTAAAGTAATGCTGCTGCCTTGATGTTGTTGTATCGCCGGACGTGGGTAGTCCGTGGGTAGTTCCAATAATTCGGGTGCGCCTGATAATTGGTTTTGCCAGTAAGCCAATTGACGTTCCAAAACCTCACCGGATAACCAATTTCTTTGCCAAGCGGCGTAATCAGGATATTGAATGGGCAAAGTGGGTAATTCGGCTTCCCTGTTTTGGCAATAAGCATTATATAATTTGCTCCATTCCCGAATCAGTACACCTATTGACCAGGCATCACTGATAATATGGTGCATATTGAACAGTAAAATCTGTTCTTGTTGGGCTAGTTTGATGAGGCGCAAACTTAATAGTGGGCCAGTCGTCAAATCAAAAGGGGTTTGAGCATGCTTGGTAATCCATTCATTAATTTGAAATTGTTGTTTTGTTTCAGATAACCCACTAAGATCAGTAATACTTAAAGGGTTATAAACCTCATTTCGTTGTACTTTTGCTTCTCCATCAATTGTCGGAAAACATAAACGTAAGCTATCGTGACGTTGAGTTAAAGCAGTCAAAGCACGTTGTAACACAGTTTCATTGAGTTGGCCGGTCAGATGTAAGGCGGCAGGCATATTATAGGTTGCACTCTGGCCTTCCAATTGAGTTAGGAACCACAAACGTTGTTGAGCAAACGATAATACTAAGGAGTCACCTGAAGTCAAAGGTCGAATGGGTGGTAATTCTAAGCTACGCTGTTGTTTATCTAACCATTCGGCTTGTTCTCGGAGAAAGGGCCGTTCAAAAATAATCTGGAGCGGCATTTCAATTCCAAAACTTTCACGGATACGAGAAACTAATTGGGTAGCTAATAGAGAATGTCCACCCGCTTCAAAGAAATGACTCAGTATACTAGTAACTTCAATATCTAGTACTTGTGCCCAAAGATTGCATAGTAGATGCTCGGTTTCAGTCCGTGGAGCTTGTTGTTCAGCTTGGATAGACAAATCGGGTGCTGGCAATGCCTTCCGATCAACTTTACCATTAGGCGTTAAAGGGAGCTTTTCTAATCGAGTGAAATAAGAAGGAATCATGTACTCTGGCAAGCGGGCTTTAAGCCAGCCACGTAGTTCAGTTATTAATGTCTTTGACTCGTTGGTATCGTTTGGCGAAATTTGTTTAGTGTCAGATAGTTGATTGATAACTGATAACTGCTCACTGATAACTGTTACATAAGCGACTAAACGAGGATTGTCTTCTTGATTATAAAGCACTACCACGGCTTCTTTAACAGCTTCGTGTTGGTTCAAAGTGGCTTCAATTTCGGAAAGTTCAATGCGGAAGCCTCTCAGTTTGATTTGATGGTCCAAACGGCCTAAATATTCAAGATTACCATCGGGGAGCCAACGGGCTAAATCGCCAGTTTTGTAAAGACGTTTTGGTTCTCCAAAGAGATCGACTTCAATGAACTTTTTTTGGGTAAGTTCAGGGCGATTGAGATAGCCCCTGGCTAATCCTCTACCGGCAATACATAGTTCACCGGGAATACCAAGAGGAGTTAAGTTATGATGAAGGTCTAAAATGTAGATTTGGGTATTGGCTATGGGTTTCCCAATCAGTTCTGGTTTTGCCTGATATTGGGTAGCATTGTGGATTGACGACCAAATAGTGGTTTCCGTTGGACCGTAAACATTCCAGAGTTGTTGGCTATTTTTGAGGAGGTTTTGCCCAAGTTGACGAGGTAAAACTTCTCCACCACAGAGAATTGTCAGTGGTGTGAGTTGATGCCAACCACTTTGAAGCATCAATTTCCAAGTAGCCGGTGTCGCCTGCATAACGGTGATTTTTTCGTTCGCCAGTTTTTGAACCAAAGTTTCACCATTACTAGCAATCTCTCGACTGATAATAATTGTTTGACTACCCGTTATAAGCGGCAAATATAATTCCAATGCGGCAATATCAAATGATAAGGTGGTTAGTGCTAAAAGTTTATCTGTTGACGTTAATTTAACTCGTTGTTGCATGTCGGATAAGAAATTAGTAAGTGCGCTATGTCCAACCATCACTCCCTTTGGTACTCCTGTCGAACCCGACGTATAAATTACATAAGCTAAATCCTCTGAGCCACTTTGTTTAAACGGATTTTCCCCAGAATAACTCGCAATCACTTCCCTTTCGCTATCTAAACAAATTTTTTTCGCTATTAAGGTTGGCAATTTTTCAAGAAAATGACTTTGGCTTAACAACACGGGGAACTTAGAATCTTCCAACATGAACTGCAAGCGTTCCTGCGGATAATTAGGATCAAGCGGCACATAAGCACCACCTGCTTTCAAAATCCCCAATAAACCAATGACCATTTCAATCGAACGTTCGACACAAATACCCACCAACGTTTCCGCTTTCACCGAAAAATTCATGAGATAATGGGCGAGTTGATTAGCTTTCTGGTTAAGTTCCCGATAGTTCAATTGTTGGTTTTCAAATACAACCGCGATATTATTAGGCGTTTTTTCAACTTGTGCTTGGAATAAATCGACAATCGTTTTGCCTTCAGGATAATCGGTTTGGGTTTGATTCCAAGCGATTAATTGTTGTTTTTCAGCCTCAGTCAGCAGAGGAATTGTACGAATTGAGTCGTCAACATGATTGAGTACATATTCTAAAATGAGCCGAAACCGCGATTGAATCCGTTCAATTTCGGCAGCCTCGAAATAAGCCAAGTTATAGACAAAATCGATATCCACATCCTCATCATTATGAAACTCTCGCACATATATCATCAATGGCGTTTGTTCATAACCATGCAATAAGGTTTTTGCTTGAGTGGGATAGGCATCAAAAAACGCATCATAATCGTGTTTTTCGTAGGACACACTGAGATCGAATAATTGTTTGCGTCCGATTTGTTGTAATCCAACTTCACGATTGAGTTCACTAATTGGAAAGCGTTGGTTCCGATAATTTTGTTTTAACTCTCGTCCAATACTTTGTAACAAGGTTTTAAAACTTAAATCAGTGCCAAACGCGAACCGAGCGGCACTGACACCGACAAATAATCCAACCGTGTTCTTAAAAGCGGCACTCGGACGATTGAGTACCGGCAAACCCACCACTAATTCTTCCGTTTGGGCGGTGCGAGTGAAGTAGACGTACAACGCCCCTAAAATCAGATGAAAGGTCGTCGCGTGACATTTTTTTGATAATACAATCAATTGGTTATAAAAAGGCCGTGCTAATGACAACACCCGACGCTCACTGGGCGATATTTTGTCAATAAATTGGCTCAAATAACGCGGTGCAAACAACGTTTCTGACAAGGTTGAATATTTTTCTAGCCAATATTGCCGATGTGTTTCATAACGCTCAGATTCAATATAGGCGCGATCATTGTTGACAAAGGGTAAATAAGATGGTATGGCTGAAATCTCAACGGATTGTCCTTGGGATATGTGCGTGTAAATATCGGCTAATGACTGAGTTATTAAAGAAATACTCCAACCATCGACAATTAAATGGTGATATTTTTCCAAACAGAAAAAACAATTATCAGTAATTTTAAGTAAGGCAAATTGAAACAACGGTTTCTCATATAATTCAAACGGCTGAACAAATTTTTGTTGCATCCAAGTCAATGCCGATTGATGCGGATTATTCTCTCCAGAAAAATCATGGACAGGCACTGTTACCGATAAATCTTCAAGAAAAGTCTGCATCGGCAGATCAGATGTACCCGGTATCAACACCGTCCGCAAAGCATCATGGCGTTGTACCAACAAATTAATGGCCCGTTCAAATAATTTGGGGTCAACGGATCCATCAACCTGCCGGTATCCTCCAATGTTATACAGCGGCACCGAAGGGTGCAACATCTGGTCAAACCAGATTTCACGTTGATTCGATGAAAGTGGATAATGCTTAATCGTTTGGTTTAATTTCATAGTATTCATTTTGCATTTTATTAAATTGACACTTTAGCACCGTCATAACAGTAGCTCTTGTGGGTAATAGGTAATGGGTAATGGGTTTAAAGTTAATGATCGATGACATAAACCTCATTACCAATTACAACTCAATTTGTGGTGAATATATCATAACAGATTTGGGGGATAACCGGCCGAAACGTTCCCGTCGAACGATGAACTTTTTGGAATGATTGCAGGTAGGCCCCAACTAAACATAGCAAACTGAAGGGACTGTAGGGGCTGCCCTTGCGTGTTCGCGAAGGCGAAGGTGGCATTGAGGCAAACCTACGTGTCTACCCTTTTATTAACTATTTCATCACACTCATCACATCAATCACCGTTCAAAATAATTGTTCAAAAAAGTATTATAAAATGAGTGCTGAAAAAGATAAGGTAGCCAATGATTGGCAAAATTTAAGTTCCTCAATCTGGATGAACATCCGCCCTTACCCGCGAGATGGCAATACTATTATGCTCGCCTCGAAGGGAGTGGAGAAAATCTACTTAACTAAATAATCTATGCTCTTGGGAGTTGATAATGCCTGAAAACCATCAAGCAGCGCATCCGATTGATTCCTATATGGAAAATAGGGATGAACTGACTTCTTTAATGACACAACTATCATGAGTCCTCCTCTGAAGATTTCGACTGGTGAACCCTGTACCACTGAAATCCTGCTTTGATGTACCTGCTTATCAACAGGTACGTTGCAATTAACGTTGCAATTAATGATTGTCAGATTCATTTAAATGATCACGCTTTCGCCGCTAAAAACGCTAAGTTAGTTAATCTTGAAACGGGAGCGCCTTTGCGCCCAAAGCGTGAGATAAATCTCAATTTAGCATTGCGCCTTTCCCCCAGTAACGACCACAATAAATGGTGATGGCACGTTATGATTGATGTCATATTTATTTTCTCACTGATTGTTGTGCTGCCAAGGATGACTGGGTAGAAATAGTGAGCGGTGTTTGAACAATGAGCCGTAATGAGCTATATTTAATCATTAATATGATAAACTGTGATCAGTTTTACTCGTTATTTAAATAAATCATAAATAACGGTGTTCATAAGTTCATAAGTTCAATATCATAAAAATAAATTTGTAGTGAACAACAGGATGTTAAACGGAAAATAGAAGGCTCAAAAATGGATACTTTTCGTTTGTTGGCAGTCGTTAAAAAATGAATGAAAAGGGATAAGACTGTTATTCAATGATTCGTTTTGTATTTAAAATACAGACATCAGAATACAACGACTCTTTTTCTGAAGAGAATTTAGGCATAATGGCATTGAGTTCCCACACAGCATTCGTTCATTTCCTCATTAGCTTCGCGAACGAAGTTTCGTTGTACTCATTTTATAACCCAAAACGAGGATTAAAATATGCCACCTTTCTTAATTATTGCGGGCGGAATGATCACTTATGCTGGGATCAGATGGTATCGGCGTTCAAAAATTGAGAAAACGTCAAATGCTGATGAAGACATGTTGACTCCAAAATCCCAAACTGAGCAGGTTGTGCCTGAAAATCAACAACTTAGCGAGATGAACTACGCTATCAACACGGTTCATCAAGATTTTACTGTTGCTTCGATATCATTCGGTTTGGCAACAGTCGCTCCTTTGTTTTATTCTCCATTGAGTCTTGCAAGCGCATTTGGTGTGAGCTATAACACGACACCTATCTGGCAGAAAGGCTACGACTCTGTTTTTGAACACAAACAATTGAATGGGCCAGTTGCTTATTCCGTTTTAGTAGGCAGTTTTCTGCTCACAAACCATTTTTTTATGGCCGCGCTCATTAACTGGTTATTTTATTTAAGCAAACGCTTTTTGTTTATCTTCAAAGAGAGCTTCCAAAAAAGCCTCGTCGGTTTTTTGGTTGCCACTGAGCCCCCTGATTCTGTTTGGCTTAGGAAAAATGGCGTTGAAATTGAAACATCGCTTGATAGCTTGAAGGCTGGTGATATCATTGTTGTGAATGCGGGGAAAATGATACCTGTAGATGGTTTCATTACGGAAGGTATGGCTTCAATTGATCAGAGTCTTTTGACGGGAGCAGCAGATTCGGAGCCCTTAGAGAAAAAGGCCGGTGCTCATGTGTTTGCCTTCACCTATGTTTTGTCAGGGCAAATATACATTAAAGTTAAGAAATGGGGAAGAGAGACTTATGCTGCTAAAATGGCGGCAATGTATTCATGAATTTTGTTTCTCATCACGCAACATTTGCGAGAATTTCGTTCCAACTTTAGTTTGCTTTAGTTTTATTACAATTAATCTACCAGAACTTTTATACTTATCAAAAATGTACTATACATACCATACCTACATACCATACCAGCAAACTAAAGTTTGCACTCCAAGCGGCAAACTAAAGTTTGCACTCCAAGCAGCAAACTGAAGTTTGCACTCCAAGCGGCAAACTGAAGTTTGCACTCCAAGCGGCAAACTGAAGTTTGCACTCCAAGCGGCAAACTAAAGTTTGCACTCCAAGCGGCAAACTGAAGTTTGCACTCCAACCGGCAAACTATTTTAAAATTTTATTTTTCCAAATACATCATCATCTTACAACAATTAGGAAAAAGAATGTCTAATACTGACACGATAACGACAATCCAATCTCTTTTAAAACAACGTATCCTCATTCTCGACGGTGCCATGGGCACTATGATTCAAAAGTACAATTTGGAGGAAGCAGATTTTCGCGCTGAACGTTTCAAAAAGTGGCCCTGTGATTTAAAAGGCAATAATGATTTATTGTCAATCACGCAACCACAAATCATCAAGGCCATTCATACCGAATACTTGGAAGCGGGGGCCGATATCATTGAAAGCAATACTTTCAATGCTACCCGCGTTGCGATGGCTGACTACCAGATGGAAAATCTGGTTTATGAACTGAATGTTGCTGGTGCCAAAGTGGCACGCGAAGCGGCTGATGAATTGACAGCCAAAACGCCTGATAAACCTCGTTTTGTTGCGGGTATCCTTGGCCCGACTAATCGCACGGCTTCTATTTCTCCTGATGTGAATGATCCCAGTTTTCGCAATGTGACTTTTGATGGATTAGTGGAGGCTTATTATGAAGCGACAACAGGTTTAGTTGATGGTGGCGCTGATTTACTGATGATTGAAACCATATTCGATACCTTAAATGCAAAAGCGGCTATTTTTGCGGTTCACAAATATTTTGATGATCATAATTTGCGTTTACCGATTATGATTTCGGGTACGATTACTGATGAATCGGGCCGCCTGTTATCTGGGCAAACCGCTGAAGCTTTTTGGAATTCTGTACGCCATGCTCAACCCTTGTCTATTGGTTTGAACTGTGCTTTGGGGCCTGAACAGTTGCGTCAATATGTTGTTGAATTATCAAGGATTTCAGAAACTTATGTTTCTGCTCACCCTAATGCGGGCTTGCCTAATGAATTTGGGGGTTATGATAAAACCCCTGACGAAATGGCTGGTGACGTTGTTGAATGGGCGCAAAGTGGTTTTCTTAACATTCTTGGGGGCTGTTGCGGTAGTACACCTGATCATATTCGCGCTATTCACGAAGCGGTTGAAAAATATCCTCCGCGCACATTACCAGACATTCCAAAGGCCTGTCGCCTTTCTGGTTTGGAACCTTGCACTATTGATAAAGACGCTTTGTTTGTCAATATAGGTGAACGCACTAATGTCACGGGTTCGGCTCGTTTTAAACGCTTGATTAAAGCGGAAAATTATGAAGAAGCTTTGAAGGTGGCGCGTCAGCAAGTGGAAAACGGTGCCCAAGTGATTGATATCAATATGGATGAGGGGCTGTTGGATTCTCAGGCTGTTATGGTGACGTTCTTGAATCTGTTAGCGGCTGAGCCTGAAATTGCTAAAGTGCCGATTATGATTGACTCCTCTAAATGGGCTGTCTTGGAAGAGGGTTTGAAATGTGTTCAGGGTAAAGCTATTGTTAATTCTATCAGTCTGAAGGAAGGTGAGGATAAATTCATTCAACAAGCTAAGCTGATTCGTCGCTACGGTGCGGCCGTTGTCGTTATGGCTTTTGATGAAGAGGGGCAAGCTGATACGAAGGCGCGGAAGGTGGCGATTTGTCAACGCTGTTATCAGATTTTGACTGAACAACTGGGTTTTCCAGCGGAAGACATTATCTTTGATCCGAATGTGTTCGCTGTCGCAACGGGGATTGAGGAACATAATAATTATGCGGTTGATTTTATTGAAGCGACTCGCGAAATCAAGCAAAGCTTGCCTCATACCCTGATTTCGGGTGGCGTTTCCAATGTGTCTTTTTCATTTCGCGGCAATAATCCTCTACGTGAAGCCATTCATTCTGTTTTCCTCTATCATGCTATTCAAGCCGGTATGGATATGGGCATTGTGAACGCTGGCCAACTGGCGATTTATGAGGATTTACCGGCTGAATTGCGTGATCGGGTTGAAGATGTGATTTTGAATCGCCGTGAGGATGGCACTGAGCGGTTGTTAGAAGTGGCTGATAAATATAAAGCCGGTGGTGGCAGCAAACAAGATAATAAACCTGATCTCGCTTGGCGCGATGCGCCGGTGGGTAAACGGCTTGAACATGCTTTGGTTAAAGGCATTACGGATTATATTGAGGCCGATACCGAAGAAGCGCGGCAAGAAGCTGAACGGGCTATACATGTGATTGAAGGGCCGTTGATGGATGGGATGAATGTCGTGGGTGACTTATTTGGTGTCGGCAAAATGTTTCTGCCGCAAGTGGTTAAATCGGCTCGCGTGATGAAAAAAGCGGTTGCTTATTTAATGCCCTATATTGAAGCGGAAAAAAGCGAAGGGGGCGTGATAGAAACTCAAGGCAAAATTCTCATGGCAACCGTTAAGGGAGATGTTCACGACATTGGTAAAAACATTGTTGGTGTGGTTTTGCAATGCAACAATTTTGAAGTGGTTGATTTAGGCGTGATGGTGCCTGCGGAAACGATCCTGAAAAAGGCTCGCGAAGAAAACTGCAATATGATTGGTTTATCGGGGCTGATCACGCCCTCATTAGACGAAATGGTGCATGTCGCGAAGGAAATGGAACGCCAAGGCTTTGAGTTACCGTTATTGATTGGCGGTGCGACGACTTCTAAAGTTCATACGGCGGTTAAAATCGAACCAGGCTACAAGAAGAATCCTGTTGTCTATGTACCTGATGCTTCCCGTGCGGTAGGGGTTGCACAAAGCTTATTGTCTAGCGAATTAAAAGCGAAGTATAGCCAAAAAATCCGTGAAGAATACGCGCAAATTCGTGAACAACGTGCTGGGCAGCAAAGCCAACGCAAAAAGGCGACGTTACAACAAGCCAGAGCGAACAAACTGGCGCTGAATTGGGAAGGCTATACACCGCCTAAACCGAGTTTTTTAGGCCTGAAAGTTTTTGAAAACTACCCATTAGCAGCATTACGGGAACGGATTGACTGGACACCGTTTTTTAAAACGTGGGAACTGTCAGGGCGTTATCCGCAGATTTTTGATGATAAAGTCGTGGGAGAAGAGGCCCGTAAAGTCTTTAACGATGCCCAAAGTTTGTTAGATCAGATTATTAAGGAAAAATGGCTTGAAGCGCGTGCCGTGATTGGTTTTTTTCCAGCGAACAGTATTAATGAGGATGACATTGCCGTTTACGAGGATGACAACCGCACTGAAGTCAAAACGGTGCTACACCACATTCGTCAACAAATGTCCAAAACAAAAGTAAAACCGAATCTGTGTTTGACTGATTTTATCGCGCCGAAAGAAACGGGGTTGGCTGATTATATCGGTGCTTTTGCTGTGACGGCGGGGATTGGGATAGAGAAACATGTAGCGCGTTTTAAACAAGAGTACGATGATTACAACAGTATTCTCTTGAAAGCATTGGCTGATCGTCTCGCAGAAGCTTTTGCAGAACAGATGCACAAGGAGGTGCGTCAAACCTTTTGGGGTTATGTGCCGAATGAGACGTTCACGAATGATGAGTTGATTAAAGAAGCTTATCGTGGCATCCGCCCTGCCCCTGGATATCCGGCATGCCCCGATCACACGGAAAAAGCGACTCTGTGGAAACTGATTGAACCAGAGAAACATGCGGATATCCGTTTAACAGAAAGTTTTGCGATGTTCCCAGCCGCTGCGGTTTCAGGTTGGTACTTTTCCCATCCCGAAGGGCAATACTTTGGTACGGGTAAAATTGAAAAAGATCAAGTGGAAGACTATGCTAAGCGGAAAGGTATGACAATGGCGGAAGCTGAACGGTGGTTGGCCCCGATATTGGCGTATTAGTAAGAAAATAGAACGCTGATGAGGCTGATTTAAAATCAGTAGGGCAAGGCTAAGGCCTTGCTCTAAAAGAGCAAAACCTTAACTGATTTAAGGACAATTCACAATTTTTTGGGATAGAAATGCTCATAAAACCAGGCAAAATGCTGATGAATTTCTTTAACTATGCGCGGTGAAATCTTATGATGCGCTAAGGGTTTTATCAAAGGATACGTTTCATGCCGATACTTAAAACGATAATAACTGTCACTTTCATGCGGTTTAACGGTTAAGTTTTGGCAATCAATTGATATATCAGATAACCCCAACCATTGAAAAATCATGTTCATGGTTTCCTGCGGTTGTTCAACCAAGGCTTCAAAGGCGATATAACATAATTTCGCTTTCATCTTTTCATCAACAATATCCTGCAATTGTTCAATCGCTTTTAATGGGCTACCTATCAGCCCATCGTCTTTGAATAAAGCATCAGCGCGGTAATAAGCCGAATGGGGTGCTAAATGATCCGGAAAATCCAATAATAATGTTTTCTGATGTTGTGCTTCAATTGATCCTACAATTTGTCCTAAGTCTCGCACACAAATCAACATTCTAAAATCCGGGTCAATCAGATTCACGGTTTCAATCTTATGCAACCACCCTCGATTTTTATCCACCACAATCGGTTTATCGCTTTCGGCAAACCAACCATTAATAAACCCGCGAAACGCATTCAATAAACGGTTATAAGTTAACTCAAAATCGACATCCAATTGTGATAATAAAAAAGGCTCATCGCTTAAGGTGTAGCGCAATTTTTCTAAAGCCTGACTCAAAGGTGAACTATGCCCTGTGCTATAAATAGCCGGATGATGACTTAATAATTGACACAACAGGGTAGAACCCGCACGCGGTAGGCCGGTGACATAAATAATCTTTTTATTAATCAATAACATCTGATGAATGTTGGTTTCTTGGCGAAGGGGTAGCTAAATAGGGTTATTCTTAATACTCGATGCTCACGTTTTCTGACTTTTGCTATATAACTACAAGGATTGTTTATTTATAAATAATAAAGGATTAGATTGTGCCAAGCGTCATGTCATTGACTTTCACTCGATGATCACGTTTTTGATGTTATTTGGCTTTGCAGCAGTCACAGTTTTATGGATGATGAGGAAGGGGTATCAAGATTGTCAGGAAGATTTTAAACTCGACTATCAAGTTTTTTATAAGTCCTTGATTTAAAAATAAATATAATTTTAGGGAATATCAAAAAAATAAATTATCCCGCAGGGCTACTCTATGCACACAAATATTATGTAACAAACTGTCTGCTCACGCAGAGCCGCAGAGCCGCAG
>JAYQWI020000193.1:0-2753 GCA_035871815.2 Candidatus Parabeggiatoa communis | reverse complement strand
CTTTTCAACTGGTTACGCATATAAGCGATATTTTCACGAGTCCATTTAGCCGGCGGCACTTGATTTTGAATAGCCGCATTTTCCGCCGGCAAACCAAAAGCATCCCACCCCATGGGTTGCAAAACATTTTTCCCCAGCATCCGCTGATAACGCGCCATCACATCACCGATGGTATAGTTACGCACATGCCCAATATGTAAGCGCCCACTGGGATAAGGGAACATACAAAGACAATAAAATTTTTCTTTATCAGGATTTTCAACCGCCTTAAACGGCTGTTCAGTTTCCCAACGCTCTTGCACTTCAACTTCAATTGTAGAAGGGGTGTATTGATTTTCCATATATATATATAACTACAAGGATTATTTATAATAAAGGATAATAAAATTTAGTTTCATCTTAAAAAATAGGACTGATATTTATATTATATAGATAAAGGCAATAGTTTTGCTTTAAGGCCTCACAAGTTATCAGTTGTGAACTGATAAGGCCTAAAACTTGTTAAAATCTTATCCTTTATTATAAATAATCCTTGTAGTTATATCTTGTCGTTATATCACACGACTCACACAGACAGTGATAAAGACGCAATGATATCAGGCACAGCCAATTCAATCGGAGAGTTTCAAATTATCAATTGAGATAAATCTATTGAAAATAACGGATTATGAATTTAACCTGATAGCCGTCATCTAATTAATCTAGCCAAAATCTTCTGGGATGACTCAAAGCTTGTATGCTGTTATTGATTCTGTTTCAATATTGCCTGTACGTATATCATTATTTATACTGTCCATCGTTACACAAGTGTTTTTACCCGCTTAGACTCAAGGGGATGCCATTTGTAATAAATGACAATTGACTTAACACCATCCCACAATTTACAACTGAATTTGAATAAGAAAGGAGTCATCGTTATGTTTCAAACCGCATTAAAATACAATCTTGAAGTCACTCAAACGAGGCGAGTAGAATTTCCAGTGCCTTTTTCGGCGGGCGAAAAGATCACTGTTTTTGTCATTTCAGAACAACCTGCTGACAATTTTAATGATCTTTTATCTGCCTCTGAAAGTAGTCTTGATTTTTGGGATAATTCTTTTGATGATGAGGATTGGAATCATGTATAAACCCGGCGATATTGTGTTAATTCCAGTTCCATTTACTGACTTGTCTTCACACAGACGGCGGCCAGTTATTGTGATTTCCAACGAGCTTTACAATCAGAAAACAACAGATATCGTTGTTGTGGCGATGACCTCTAATCCTATTGAGGTTGACTACAGTTTTACCCTGAACTCATCTGATTTGGTGGAAGGGCAACTCAATCGCTCAAGTAAAGTTCGCGTTGATAAAATTTATACCTTGTCTCAATCTATTGTTGTCAAAAAATTCGGGCAAGTTAATACCAAAATACTTGATAAAATTTTTGAATTGTTACAGAAATTAATGGCTATATAGTTTGTACACTGTATTTCTTGACAGTATATGGCAAACAAGAAAATATTGAGGCTGCCACTCTCAAACGTATTGCTAATTGACTGGAGAAGTTAAAATGACTCAACGTGATATTGGATCAGAAATTTTAACGGGCTTAGAAGAAATATCAGCTTGGGAGAAAGGTGAAATCGAATTAAAAACCACTGAACTTAAATGACCAACCGCCCATGATGTTGCGAGGATAAGAGTAATAACAATAGAACCAAATGTACAACTGTTCACGATTGAACAATAAAGTTCATACTGATAATCCTATTTTTAGAAAAGCAATCAAATCAAAGAGTTAAATTTAATTCTAATATTTTATGCATAAGGCATTGCCCAATACGTTTGTTTATACTCGGCGCGGGAATAAACTTGAGCGTGAAATAAAGTTTTTGCGCGCAAAAACGGGAGCAAAAAAGCCTATTCACGTTCAACCCCTTCAGGCCTTAGCGTTTTAATATGTCTTTTCGAGCGACTGATATTGACAACTTCTCAGCTTGATGCGGTTTGACAGCAATTTTAGTCATTAATAATTAATCATTGTTGTTTTATCGCTTAAATTTAGCTTATCGCTCTGGGCCTCTTGTCCTTTTTGAGTGTGTCATAATACGCGCTCCCTTTGCAAAACGTCGCAAAATAACAGGAACGAAAATCAAGCAGTAAAATAAATTTGCAACAACAATTGGCCCTTTAAGATTTATTGATATGACCTTTTTTTAATGCGCCTTTTCACACTACTGATTATGACTCATTTTCACACAACATAGGACACAATTATGAAAAATTTAACGACAAACGCAACGGCATTCCGCAATCTGTTCCCACTGGCTATCATGATGTTGGGATTGTTACTATGGATACCCCAAAGCTGGGCGGCTACGATTCATTCAACAGCTGGCGGTGGCAATTGGAATAAGGCGGAAACTTGGGTTGGTGGGAAAGTGCCAACGGAGGAGGATAGTGTTGTGGTTAATGGAGTAGTCAATGTTACAGGCGCAACTGTGAAAGAAGTTGTCATTTCAACAGGTGCCATTCTCCAAAATTATAGCAATTCTAGTAGGACCCTAACTGTCAATGGCGACATTACTAACAACGGTATAATTAAAAATTCTGATTCAGGGGGTCTATTTTATATAAACGTTTCTGGCAACTTAATTAACAATGGTAAATGGAATAATTATCAAACAACGCTCACCAAGGGTATCCAAACAATAGCAATTTCTGGAAATCCACTTTCAAGTCAGATCGTTTTTGATAAAGATTTCTCAATA
>JAYQWI020000192.1:0-5964 GCA_035871815.2 Candidatus Parabeggiatoa communis | reverse complement strand
TCGGAACAAACCTAGCGAATTGTATAAATAGTGGTAGTGAATGGAGTGGTAAACAAACTGCCCCAGTCGGTTCTTTTCAAGCCAATCCCTTTGGTTTATATGACACCGTTGGTAACCTGTGGGAATGGTGTGCCGATCCTTCGCATAGTAATTATCAAGGGGCACCGACTGATGGCCGTATTTGGGATAGTTCCGATACAGTAATGAGGCTGCTTCGTGGCGGCTCGTTCATCTACGGCCCGAAGTACTGTCGTGCTGCCTTTCGTATCTGGCTCTCGTCGGTCAACCGCTTCAGGAGCAGGGGTTTTCGTGGTTGCGCGGACTTAGCACTGTAACCTCTTGATTTTTAGCACTTTACACTGGGGGTTTTTTACTCTTTTACTCTTTTGAAAGGCTGTCGTTTGCTAAAGTGCTATTTATTGAGGTGAGGTGTTTAGGTTTTTCGGGCCGCGATTTTTTTTTGAGTTTTGAGGCAGTATTAGTAACGACAAGGATTGTTTATAAGAAAGGATTTAAACCGATAACGACAAGGATTGTTTATAAGAAAGGATTAAAACCGAAAACTTTGATGAATTTATCAAATGCCCAGTACTTATCCATAATGCATATTTTGGCAATGTGATTCTGCCTTGCAGATCAATTTGAGCCGTATTCTCAAACATATTCTTCTCCTTTTCGCAAAATCATACTGCTTTGCGTAAGCGCGATTTATCGCCTAAAAAAAGTAGGTGAATGGTAGGCAACAAAAACCCGTTACCCACCTACACTTAATATAATAAGTTGAGTTTTTAAAAAAACATAAAGCGATAAGACAACGTTTCCTTATCTTGGTTGATTTTTATTTTCTGCTTTCTGATTTGATTTTTGAGCCACTTATAATAATCAGAACGTGCTTTTGGCCTGTCAAAGTGATTTAAACCATACATTGCAATCGTTATTTTTGCTTTTTCTTGATCCTCTTGTGAAGCTCGGATATTCACTTCAATCTGGCCCGTTTTGAAATTCATCATAAAATAGCGATTAAAGTCATATTCGATGGCATCGGGTTTCAGTAACTTTTTGTTAAAATGATCACCTTTTGCTTTTTGACAGGTTTCACAACTTAAAAATAAATTGTGCCAAACATAAGTTAATTTGGGATATTGGCTTCGGGGCTTGAAATGTTCAACAGTTTGTTTATTTTTCGCGACTAACGGATAGCTATCACAAACAATGATCTAAAGTCAATTTTGCTAAATCGCGTTTCAATTGTTCCCATTGCCTGATCTTTTTATGCCATTTTGGTTTTAGCCCTTGTTGTCTCTTTTCATGATATTCTCTTCCCCATTTTTTGTAGTTATCCAAATAACCAGGCCTTTTGGGGCGCGTCAATTTCATCATATTACTAATAAATCCTTTCCCAAAATACGTGACATTTGGCGCAATTCTGTCCCGACAATATCCGTGACTTCTATGCCTTTTGCCATCATGAGATGAGCCAATTGCTGCCATTCAACTGTTGTCATCACCGTGCATAATCTCATCTCTTAATTGATAAAATTCACGAAACTGTTTTTCTGTCTCTTCATCAAAAGATTCGTCAACACCAAAAATGTCTTCTAAAATCAATGAATAACTATTGCCTACCTGAGAAGGTGCCACTTTGTCTAGGATTGATATATCATTTTCGGTTAATTTGAAGGCATACACATAAGCATCATTCACTGAACCCACCACAAAAGGCGAATGGGTTGAGACAAAGATTTGTGCATTCGGAAAGATTTTTTGTAGGACTGGCAATATTTTACGTTGCCATGCTGGGTGGAGGTGAATGTCAATCTCATCAAGCAATAAGATGAAATGACGTTCTAAAACATTAACGTTGTGATCATCAATCCATTTAATTTTATCTAAGCGTCTAATCAGATCGGCCAGCAAACTGATAATTGATTTTAAACCATCAGGCAATACGTCAAATTCTAAGATTCTCCCATTCACTTCCAAAAAGAGATTGAAGGGTTGTGTTTCCAAATTGAATTTAATTTCCCAACCTATAATGTCTTGAATCACTTTCTCAATAGTTTGAACAACGGCATAGTATTGTTCAGCTCGTTTTTGATTGTTTTTAGTCAATTCTATTGCTTGTTTCATTTTTTGGGCGGCAATAGATTGAATAATGTGCTGAGAATCTGTTGTGTTTAAAAAAGAAAGGGCGTTGTCATAAGGATCGAGTTCCAATTCTTCAAGAGCGAGTTGTTCAATGGAATTTAATGAGCGATTACCAGAATAAGCAAAAGCGGCAAAAGCCGTTCCTGCATCATGGGGAGCATTTTGATCTCGCAGGAAGTGATTGAGAAAATCCTCAACAGATTGTTGATTTTGACTCGCATAAGCATGGCGAATGGGTGAATAACGTGGCGGGTTCTCATGGGTTATCAAGGGCAAGTCAGTAAAATAGCTCTTTTTTTTGCATTTTTTTAGGGCATAATTGATAACCTGTTGATTTTCAAATAGAACTTCGACGAAAGCCTTTGGATTGGTATGATGAAATCTTTGAAAAATAAGGTGGGTGTGTTGTTGAAACGGGCCCGCTAAAGCGCCTGCTAAAGCATATAATAAGGTACTTTTTCCACTACCATTGGTTCCCGTGAAAATATGAATGTCAGCACCGCGTTGTTCGCAAGGTTGAAACGCTAAATCAAGGTTCTCAAATACGCCAATATTTTCTAAGTGAAGTTTTTCTATTTGCATAACTGTTAGCATTCAAGGGGGAAGTGCGTTTTCATTTGAGACACGAATTGATAGAACGCAGATTGTCATGATGGCCAACTGATTTCAACTTATTACAGATTTGTCAGATAAATCTGTTGGTCTTGGCCATCACAAAATATCAAGAATATCAATAATATCAATGTGTTGATAAGGGATAACGGCTAAAGTGGGGGTTTCCACGTACAGACGACGTGGAAACCGGGGGAAGGGAAAAGTAACTATGGGCCAATAATCGGTGAGCGTCGATTCCATCTGACAATTTGATGGGGCCGCCAAATGTATTTAATTGGCACGGATAACAAGTGAACTAGGCGGGTAAAGGGCATCAACAAGACGAGGAAAAACGCATTCAAAATGTGGAGTTGCGTTACCCACGGTAAATTGTTGACTAAACTGACATTGGGCCTCAATTCGAGAACTGACCATAAGTAGGGAACAGCAAAAGCGGCATACCAAGAAGAACCCCAACGGTAGAACATGGCTGTCCATACGCCTGTTGCTACTTGAATCAACAGAAATGTGAGTAAGGCGACATCCATTGGTGACGTAACTATTCGGATACGGGAACTGCTGAATCGTCTGTAGATCAACATTATCAGTCCCCCTAGCGTCAATAAGGCCAAGGTGAATCCGGTGGTTTCCATGATATACAAGCGCATCGGTTCCGTATTCCAGGCTAAGATGAGGTCTGGAATAAAAAAGCCAAGAAAATGGATCGTCAGGATGATTAAAATCCCAAAGTGCCAAGCGACTGAACCCCAAAACAGTTGGCGAGTTTCTAAAAATTGGGAGGATAAACTGGAAAAAGAAAATCGATCAGTCACATATCGCCACACCGTGCCGACAATGGCGATGAAGACGCATAAATAAGGAAAAACAGCAAACAAAAAATCACTATAAGTCATATTATTCTCCGTTTGTAGGGTGGGAAACGTGTTGCTCACCCCTCTTTATCAATTGAAGGGATACAATCAATCATTCAGCCCCTTCAAGAACGACTGAAGCTGTCCTGAGTACGGCTACATAAGGATTGCTTGAATCTTCCTTGAAGTTGGCATTCATTTTTTGAAAGACGGGTATCAAACAATCTGAAAGTAATTCTTTGGTCAAAGCGTCATCCTGCTCAAGTGTGCCTATAAATTTGAGTAAGAGTGGAATGTGATCGGCTAGTTCTTTTGAGGTGTCAAAAGCATGATTTTGATATTCATCTGTTAGCCCGGCCATGAATGCGCCCCGTTTGAAACTTTCACCAAAAAGGATATGCCCTGCAAAAATATGACACGCTGGGTTGATGTCAAATGTCGCGGTATAGATTTCCTCTAAACGACCTGATGGCGTCTCTTCTAGGAAAGACAAAAAGCGGGTCATTTGTTCGACGGATTGAGGATAGGCCGTTTTGAGTATGTCTATACATTCACGGGTTTGTTCAGCTATTTCCAGCGTGGGATAATCTAACAAACTTGATAGACAACGATAAAGTGTCAGTTGTCGGTTGTTTTCATTTTTCATGGTGTGTTTGATTTCTGATTGATTTGATATCGATAGTAATGTGGGTGATGAAAAATTATAAAAGATAGAACGCTGATTAAAATGAAGAGCATGATGAACACTGATTTATAAAATCAGTGAATATCAATTTAATCCGTAAAATCAGTGTTCTATCTGCAAAAAATAAACTCGAACATCAAAAATCAAAAATCAAAAAGGTTATAACCCTCGTTCTGGTTTGTTGAAACCGCCGACACCTACTTCTGCTTTGAAGGCATACGGATCGCCTGCTGTGAGTTCTGCCACGTATTCCTGATGTGTCGCGGGTACCACAAAACGTTCATTATAGGTGGCTAAGGAAGTTAAGCGGTATATCTCTTCACACATTTCTGGAGTTAAGCCGGTTTTTTTCATCATGGCTTCCACTTGATCTGCATCGATATCGTCAACTTGTTCAGCCCGTTTGTACATGCGCACGGTTATGAGTTTTTCCAGAACAGTACGCACTTGTTCTTCATTCCCGGCTGTGAACAGATTAGCCATGTATTGCATGGGCACACGCGCTTTGTCTAAGGAGCCGAAATAATCCTCCGAATCGACACCATACAGGCCATTTTCAACATGGCCTAACACTGGCAATAAGGGTGGAATGTAGAATAACATCGGTAAGGTGCGATATTCCGGGTGCAGCGGTAAGGCTAATTTCCATTCTTTCACGAACCGGTAAACGGGAGATTTTTGGGCTGCCTCAATCACCGAAAAATGTACCCCATTTTTTTCAGCTGAGGCAATAACGGCAGGATCAAATGGGTCTAAAATCATTTCCCGTTGCCGTTCGACTAATTCGTCTTCAGGAGCATGAGCATTCTCTTCAATTTTATCGGCATCATACAAAACGACACCAAAATAACGAATACGACCGACACAAGAATGGAAACAGGCAGGAGGTTGCCCTGATTCTATTCTTGGGAAACAGAGAATACATTTTTCGGATTTACCCGACTTCCAATTGAAATAGGTTTTCTTGTAAGGGCAGGCAGAAACGCAGAAACGCCAAGCGCGACACACATTTTGGTCAAGCAATACAATGCCATCTTCACCCCGCTTGTAGAGTGCGCCAGAGGGACAAGAAGCCACACACGCAGGATTTAAGCAATGATTGCATATCCGGGGTAAGTAGAAAAATACCAGGCGTTCCAATTCAAACAGCGCCTTTTTTTCTTGCTCGCTGAGGTTTTTAAAATTGGGATCATTGTTGGCATAAACGGTTGAACCACTTAAGTCATCATCCCAATTCGGCCCGGCATTGATATCAATAGGTTCCTTGGTAATTAAGGAAATAGGACGAGCTGTTGGTTGATCATCACTAGCAGGGGCATCAAACAAATCACTGTATTTGTAAGTCCATGGCTCATAATAATCATCAATAGTGGGCAAGTGGGGTTGATGGAAGATGTTAGCCAAGCCGCGAAATTTATCCGTTGCTCGTAACTTTATAGTTTCCTTCTTGGGTTCCCAACCACCTTTATACTTCTCTTGATCTTCCCATTTTGTGGGGTACCCGGTTCCCGGTTTGGTCTCAACATTATTCCACCACATGTATTCTGTGCCTTTTCGGTCTGTCCATATATTTTTGCAGGCAATGCTACAAGTATGGCAGCCAATACACTTATCAAGGTGGAACATCATTGATATTTGTGCTCTTACATCCATTATTTGCTCCTA
>JAYQWI020000191.1:0-8328 GCA_035871815.2 Candidatus Parabeggiatoa communis | reverse complement strand
TTTTGAAAAATAAAATATTTTATTGACAAATCGTTATAAAAAAATTATCCCTCAAATTAAATCTCAAATTAAATTTTCTTGAGTACTAGGTAGGGTTAGCAACGTGCTTGCCAACCAACATTTTTAAATATTGGCCATTGTCACATCAAGCAAATAGGGGCAAACAAAAATACATTTTCCCAGTCTACTAACTGGCGTACCAACCCCCTATTTAATTGGCCTTTGGAATAACCCTTTTTTTTTAGCTTAAAAAAAAACGATGTCAAGAGCACTACGACGATATTTTTTCCTGATTGTTTTTTAAATCCTATTTTTGGAGTGTTTAGCCTATTTTGCGGGTTTAATGCTCCAAAAAAAGTCTCTTATCTATCAAGAGCCTGTTTCTGTATCGAAACATCTTGTCAAGAATTATGATGACTACTTATCAAAAAGAGATGAACTGCTTGGGTGGCCTTATCCGGTACAATTTGGGGGTAAATTTTTTGACAGCACTGGGGCACGCCGTCTCCCAGCTTTTGAAGATCATCAAAACTCTCCCAGTTGTCTCTCTTTATATGGTGATTCCTATACCATGAGTTCTGATGTGGATCATGTACAGGCTTGGGGCAATGCACTCTCCGAATTATTGGGATGTCGCGTCGCTAATTTTGGGGTGGGTGGTTATGGCGTGGATCAAGCCTATCTTAGATTTAAGCGTCATAAAAAGGATCAATCCAAAGTCGTTGTTTTGGGGCATTCCTCAGTAGACATTATACGCAATTTAAGCAGAAGCCTTGATTTGTTGACTGCCAGATTGAACTATGCTTTGAAACCCCGATTTATCCTGAATGCACAAGAACAACTTGAGTTCGTGAAAATGCCTCAGTTATCAGAAATGGAATATCATCAGGTGTTGGGTTTAAAAACACCACAGTTTGTATTGGAACATGACAATTTTTATCCTGGTGGGCCTACTGGCATAACTCCGTTCCGATTTCCTTATACTTACTCCATTTTTAAAAATAGGGGCAATTTTCGCTTGCGTGCTAAATTAGCTGGCAAACCCAGTTATGGGGAATTTTATATGCCGAATCACCCTTCTGGTAGTTTGGAAATTGCAACAAAGCTTATCAAACAGTTCTACGATGAGGTTTTGAGACGGAAACAAGAGCCCGTGATTGTCTTTTTTGCTAATCAAAATGATGTGGTTTACTATCGCAAGGTTCAGCGTTGGAGCTATCAAAACTTGATGGACGCACTAGAAGTTAACAATATTCCCTACCTCAACTTTGGCCCCTATCTCATTGAATATATGGGAGATAGAAATGTCAATGAGATTTTTAGATCCGGCCATTACAATGAAGAAGGTAATCGGGAATTTGCTAAGTTCATGTATCAGCATTTAAAAAATCGTTTTGGTAGCGAATAACTCTGATCTGATTTGTAATGTGTCTCAAGGATGATTTTGAGCGAGCGTAGCTATAGTTTGTCAGATTAAATATGTTGGCCTTGAACATAGTGGATTATCAAGGCGTTGATAACTGATTTCCACATTTCACGCGCAAAAACTTTAGCGTGGAACTGATAACTGAAAAACGATAGAAGCGAGGGTGGGTAGAGCGATAGCAAACCACAATCTTTGGCTATCCTCCAAATGCCCTACACAAGTAAGCCCCCAATTGGGGGATTTTTATCGTTCCTAAACGTGTGGGGAAATAGGGAATTAACCCTTCTTTATTAGGTACTATGCGAATTAAATGATATAAAACATCAACACAGAGATCACGAAGGTACACAGAGGTATAGGATGATTATCAGGTAGTGATGCAATAGGGCTGAGCTTCTGATAGAACGCGGATTTGACTGATTGTGATGATTGACGCTGATTTTTAATCAGTCGAATCCGTTGTTTGAGCTTGTCGAAAAAGCGTTATCTCACTTTTAAATCTCTATCACCTACATTGCATCACTATCCAATTACTGTTATTCGCTATTCGCTATTCGCTAACGAATAGGGTAAATCCATCAAAGATAAACCTTCGCTCCCAGCTGCCATCTTTTTTTAATTTCGTGTATCGAAAGGAGACAATCTTTGCTGCATTTTATGAATCTGATTTTTCGCCTATTTCCTAGTTGGCTCTCGTAAATCGTATTGAATCATAGCGATTCCTTTACCCTCTCGTGTTACAATCAACTTCGAGAATTATCTTTACGACTCCCACAATAATCTGTTCGTAGAAAGAGTAAAAATATTTGGCCGTTTCAAAAACGATTTGGGAAGCGCTCCTTATAGGAATTACGACTCATATTAGTTGTTTGATGGTTGTAACTAACCCCCAAAATGAGTCTTTAATAACCTCTTGTACTAGCCATTTTTGCAAGCCAAATGAGTAGGATTCCTTGGCCCTATTTTGGGAACAGCTCTCCCACATTACGTGAAGAATACCCCATGCGTTTAACTTTTAGGCTACCAAATAAGGTTTTTAACATACTGAAGGAAAGACGCTTATGGGTTCAAAGAATAGCCATCACGGCTTCTAATGGACTCCCCTATATTTTCCCACGTTTATTTAGTTTGTAATAGGGAAGATAATAGGTATCGAGCTTCTAAATTTATTAACGACGTAACGAAGTCTCATCTTTAAGGTACGGCATCACGTAAAATAGTTATCAACCAAATAAATTGTCATCGAAGCTGTTGTAAAATATTCCTCTTCAGTATCATTTTGAATAAGCTAACTCCTAAAATTATCGCCAGATAAGCCAAAATTCAACAATTAAGGTTAATAAAATTTAGCTTATTTTTACTAATGCGTCAATATAACATATTGAATAAATAAAATTCTTTGTCGTTTTAAAATAGATGCAGCCCGTACAAACTGCAAAAAGTGTTCCGTTCACTATTGGCATTGAATACTATTATCGACATCCTTTCCTTTATAAAAAAAGAGCAATATTTGCACGCAAAAGTTTTTGCGCGCAAAAACTGTATTTAGCTTCGCTGACCTTCGGTTCACGCTAAAGTTTCGCGAAACTTTAGCGTGAAATGTGATATTCAGTATTTATGAGCCTAGCCCAACAATTCTAGACGTAAATAGACCCATTCCCAAGGGGTATAAAAAACACCCTGGCGATTAGATATTACTGAAAACGTCAAACGCTTAACCACGATTGAATGTCGTTATCTCCAAACCTTTCCAAAAGAATTTAAGTTAAAGGGGGACGAAATCCGATATAGAACAAATGATCGGCAATGCTGTACCCGTTAAACTCGCTGAATACGTTGCTAAAAAATAAAAGCGTTTGATGATAATCAGAAAATGACTAGGATGAAGACATCTAATCTAATTTAAGCTAACGTGACTATTTTTGATTTTCGGTAGATCGTATTGAAAAGGGCGAGAAAAAATGATTAATGATTAATGATTAATGATTAATGATTAGATTGATAATAAATATTTTATAAATTAAAATAAGAGCTTCTTGCAAAATTTGTTAGTTATAAAAATTGGCTCAGTTCTTAAAACTAATTAAATATACGGTAAAATAGGCTTGAATATCCTAAAATTTTTGTCTTAATGAGGTATGCGTTAAAAATCAATTTATCAAGTCAAAAATGCCTTAATATCAGACACCCGTGAATATTGGCATTTTAACCTAACCTAAAAATCGGGTATAATTAATTTGTTAGCGAGCGTAGTGTGGGTTTCGCTGTAGCGCAATTTCGTTATACGTTAGGTTCAACCCACCAAACCGGTGTAAAATCGAAAATGGTGGGCGAAAGTTCTTCTACCCACCCTACGTTTGCTCGTGGAATTTCTTGCGCCATTTAAAATAAAAAAAAAGAGTGTCTATTTACCTGGTTTGGCTCATAATGATGATTATTTGGCATATTCCTGAAGCTATTTTTAAGCGGATGAAGCTTTAAACAAGAGTATATAAGACATCCTAAATGATTTGTAAATTTGCTATCACGAATTTAAACGCTTTAAAGCCGATTTTCTTCACGAATCATTTAGGATCACTATATAACAATAAACAAGAGTCTATAACAATGTCCAATATTCAAAGTCGCAGTTTTGTTGTATTGATTATCCTGCTGATCTTCATCGGGGTAGTCACACGCCTAGAGCCTTTGCAAGACGAGCAGCGTATGCTAAAGTCCGTCTCTGAAGATGGCTATTTAATGATGACGATTGCTAGAAACCTGACGATAGGCTTAGGTATGAGTACCGCTGACGGTACTATCCCGACTAATGGCACACAACCCTTGACTAGTTTTTTATGGGCGGGTGCGTATTGGCTAGAAGGTGGCGATAAAGTTAAGAGCATTGTCTGGATTATCCTCATGCAATTTGTGTTTGCCACTGGGGCTGCGTTTTTACTTTGGCGACTGGGCATACAAATTTTGCAACACCGCCCTAATAGTCACCAAATAGCTACTTTGGCGGCGGCGACTTGGTATGCCAGCCCAATAGCCGTTGGACAGACTATGAATGGCTTGGAAACCGGATTGTATGGATTAGCCGTGTTATGGGTAGCCATAATGCTGGTGGGCGCAAAAGCAAAACACTGGTCGTTACGCTATTCTGTGTTATTAGGACTCTTATTAGGTGTCACGTTTTGGATACGCAATGATGCCGCTTTTCTGATTTTGGCGGTTTGTTTGATGTACTTATTTATGGGTGGCGGTTGGCAGCGTCGTGAAATTTTTCAACGCTTTGTGCAAGTGAATGTGATGGGCATCACTACCGTCTTCGTGGCTTTACCTTGGTTAATTTATAACCAACTGAATTTTGGGCATATTATGCCGATAAGTGGTCAAGCACAATCCTTAACCGCAGGTTTTGGACAAAATCTGTTCGCGTTACCGTCTGTGTTAGTTGAATATTTCTTGGTATTTTTACCTATTCCTAACAACCTACAAAACCAATTACCCGTTGTCCTAGCTTGCACGGTATTTTTAGTCGGCATCGTAGTTATGCTTTCGCGCTTATGGTCACAGTTACAAAAAACAGAAGAACGCAGCTTATTTGTTCTAGTAAGCCTATACTTGCTGGGATTTATTGGTTTTTATGGCTTATATTTTGGTGCCAGCCACTTTATCGGACGTTATTTTTTTCCGCTTTCACCATTTTTAGCATTGTTATGGGCTGTCGTGGTGGTGTGGGCATGGCAGCGTGTGCCGTGGCAACAAGTGCGCTATGGGTTTGCGGTGCTATTTATCATGGTCATTATTGGACTCTCTGTGCGTAGTTATCTCAAGGGCAATCAACATATGCATTTTCAGGTTGTTGAGTGGGTACAACAGCACGTTGCAAAGGACGTTTGGGTAGGTGCCATACAAACTGGCACACTGGGCTATTTTCATGATCGCACCATCAATTTAGATGGTAAAGTCAATCCTGAAGCACTTGAAGCGCGTAAAAAAACCAGCGTAATTCCTTATGTTATTGAAGGACAGATTGACTACCTTGCCGATTGGGTGGGAATTGCTGATTGGCTAAACCCAGATGATCCAGCCATTACCAAAAAACAACGTGAAAACCGTCGCTTGCTCAAACAACATTTTGAATTGATAGTAAAGGAGCGGCAGCGCAATTTGGCGGTGTTAAAACGTCGTGCAGACTAAATCACGCAACTTAAAGAGGGCATATTTTGGATAATACTTTCGATATTATTGTTGTTGGTACCAGTTTTTCAGGTTCGTTTTTTCTACATGGCTACCTTCCCAAAGCGAGGAAAGATGCGCGTATCCTAGTATTGGAACGGGGGTCAAAGGACTCACGCCAGTGGGCATCAGAGAAAACTTTTATTAACCGTACACCTGAAAAGCATTGGGCCTATGTTATCGGTTTCGGTGGAAGCTCGAATGCGTGGTGGGCTTGTACGCCACGGATGATGCCTAACGATTTTAAACTTAAGTCAACCTATGGCGTGGGTGTCGATTGGCCGCTGACTTATGATGAATTGGAACCTTATTATACTGAAGCCGAAAGAGTGATGGCCGTTTCGGGCCCAAATGATAATTCACCTTATCCTCGTAGCCAGCCCCATCCTCAACCGCCACACCGCTTTAGCGTACCGGATCGCTTGTTGAAGGCAGCTTATCCAAACCAGTATTTTCAGCAAGCATCTGCCCGCACTCGTGTGGCTACTGCCAATCGTCCTCCGTGTTGTGGTAGCGGGGTGTGTAGTGCGTGTCCTATTGGTGCAAAATTTACCACCATAAACGAAATGTCTCATTTGTATCAGGACCCGCGTGTGACTTTGCTTTTCGAGGCACAAGCCTTGGCAGTGGAAACGGCAGGGGGACAAGCTAAGGGGGTCAGATACTTAAAAGATGGGGTGGAGCAGATTGCCAAGGCTGATTTGGTGGTGTTGGGTGCGAATGCCATCTTTAATCCTTACTTACTGCAACGATCCAATTTGGCTCATCCATTGCTCGGAAAACGTTTAAGTGAACAAGTCAGTATGGGAGTCAAGATATACTTAGATGGGGTAGATAATTTTCAAGGCAGTACCAGTATTAATGCGAACGGTTATATGTTGTATGATGGCGCACATCGTTCACAGTATGCAGCCTGCCTCATTGAAGTCCAGAATGTACCCTTTTTGCGCGTGGAGAAGGGCCGCTGGCGTCAGGTTTCTTATATGAAATTGATTTTTGAAGATTTGCCAGATGAAAAAAACTACGTCACCGTGAGTGCAACAAATCCCCATTTACCTGAAACGGTACATAAAGGGTACTCTGCATACACACAAAGAGGTATGGATACCTTACCCGATGTATTACCTAAAATACTGGCACCACTCCCGATAGAAAGATTAGATATCTCTGGACCTAGTCACAGTGAAGCGCACATTTTGGGTACAACTGTAATGGGTAACGATCCGACCACAGCCATTGTCGATAAACATCTGATTCATCATCAAGTTCGCAATTTAATGGTGCTCGGTGGCAGTGTCTTTCCCACCAGTGCCCCAGCTAACCCCACTTTGACCCTATCCGCTTTGACATTATGGGCGGTAGCTCACCTTTAACTCTTGAATAAGGCATTGAATGATGAAACGTAAAATGAGCCGCCGAGCGTTTATCATTAGCTCGACTGTTGGTATTTTTGCAGTTGGCACTGGCATAATAACTGTCAAAAGTGGTTACTTGAACACCCAAGATCGTATGACAAAGATAATCTTTGCCGTTTTTGAAAAGCGGCTGTCCTATTTAAAATGGGACAAAGCCCAAGTCATGATCTTTATAAAAGATTTTATCACCCATCCAAAGAACAAAGGATACTTAAAGAAAGTCCGACGTTTGAGCTTTCTTTATCCATTTTACGCGCACACAAACTGGCTGGAAAGAACATCGTTTGCCAGTAAAATACGCAGTTTTGAAGAGCGGATTGTCACCAAATTCTTATTTTCCACGAATTTTTTCCGTGAAGGGGCTGATGAAACAAAGCCAGTGAAGTATTTATCCTATTACGATCCCTACACAATGCCTTGCCAAAATCCGTTTGCACAATGGTGGTAAGGGCGTTGAATAAAATACCAGTATATCCCCCTTTAACAATAGGATATTAGGGGGATTTGTTGGTCGAATTTCTTAAAGAAGGAGGCTGTGTTCACGTACCAACCCTCGGCGTTATCTCAATTGGGTGTGGCTACTTTAGGACGACAGTTCTTCAACTCACATCGTGCTATTAAAAATTGAGGTTCTGCATATTTTTCAACATGATTTATAATAAATTCCTGTTTTTCATAAAATCTCCAATAATGTTCAAATTCGTAACGATCTTTCAGAGAACGTAACTTCAAAATAGCTTCAGCACCTTCTAAACTCCATCTAGCACCTTTGCGCTACAGCGAAAAGCGTGAGATTGGTTTTAGATCGATCCCGCCTTTGGCGTAATTATTTGAATATTCATAATATAAAAATAATAGAGTTTATACCAATTTAATACAAATCATTGATTTAGAAAATTATTATTTTAGTAAAATAAAATCAAGCACTTAACAAATTGGTATAATGTCTAATTTAAATAGATTAGTTTTCTTAGCCTAAACTTTCCTGTAGGATGCCTACATGAAATTTGACACGATTAATCAATTACATAATAAATAAGTTTAACTTATTTTATAATTTTTGTTAGTATTATGAAATTTAATGGTGGTTTTAATCTTTAAGCTAGTATTCCAGCAATTTTATTTTGAAAAATAAAATATTTTATTGACAAATCGTTATAAAAAAATTATCCCTCAAATTAAATCTCAAATTAAATTTTCTTGAGTACTAGGTAGGGTTAGCAACGTGCTTGCCAACCAACATTTTTAAATATTGGCCATTGT
>JAYQWI020000190.1:0-4817 GCA_035871815.2 Candidatus Parabeggiatoa communis | reverse complement strand
TTGAATAAAGTTCTGTTGCTCCGTAAGGGTTTTTCTCCGTAAACCAAACCTGATCACGACGAAAAAAGCGTGGACTTAACAATTGCGTATCATGTGTGGCAAAGATCAACTGTGCATTGTGTGGATTATGCTCTTGGGAATGAAACAAACTGAGGATGAACCACATCATCATCGGATGCAGTTTAGCGTCCAATTCATCAATTACCAGAATCTCACCTTTGTGCAGGGTTTCAATCAACGGCCCTGACAAGGCAAATAATTTTTGGGTGCCAGCAGACTCCTGATTTAGCCCCCAGTCTTTTCTGCCTGTCACCATGCCTTTATCATCAAAAATACTGTGCTGGAAAACAACCTGCTTTGCTTCTGAGGAAATGGAAATCAGTTTTTCCAATTTTTTACGCAGCTTTTTAGGTATATCGTTTCGCAAATCCGCTGCCGTCACAGATTCAAGAAAAACGTCCTCAATACCGACATCCGCAACTTTCAAGAAGCTCAAGATGTCTGTGCGGTAATCTTCATCATCCAACTTGCTGTAGGTAAAAGCCTCATAGGCTTCTTCATCAGGGCTGGGAATCACATTGAAGGTATTTCCCAACCACTCCATAACCCGACGTGCCGGAGTGTCTGTAAATTTTGCCAAGACTGCCAGCAATAACGTATTAGCAGGCAGTACCTTGTCTTTACTGAAATCCTTGGCTATCAGAAAAGTTTCTGGAATATCATACACATACAAACCTTCCTCAAAACTGCGTTCGTACAATAAAGATTCACTTTCCTGCCGGGCAAAATCCAACCACTCACGATGGATTCTGTCAGCATCCAAAGCAAAACCGTAACGGTAATAAACATCCTGATATAAAAAACTGATTTCCATTTCCAACGGCGCTTTCGCGCTTTTAGAGTGTAATTGGAAACTGGGATAGCTCTGTGTTGACACAATAGGCTCTTCAGGATTCAGCTTCAACGAATTAGCTATCACACCACGCATAAATCCCATTGCCTTGATTAAATTGCTTTTACCACTGGCGTTAGCACCGTAAATCACGGCTGTTTTCAGAATATGCTGCCCTGCCACAGGAATTAAATTGCGTTTCTCATGCCCCTTGATTTCATCAGAGGCATATAAACTGAAAATAACCTCATCTTTAATTGAGAGGAAGTTTTTTACACTAAATTCTAACAGCATGATTTTCCTAAATATCTATCTTGAAAGTATCAAAAAAAGTACATGACATCCACATCATATCAGCACTAAACCGAAACCCTTTTCCCTGTTCAATTAGTCCTGTTTGAAGAACAGGGCGATGTATTGGCTATCCTGAAATTTGCGTTAAGCCTAGGCGAACACGCAAGGGCAGCCCCTACTGCCCCTAAATATAGGGGGTTTTGTAGGGGCAAACCTGCGTGTTTGCCCGATACGAGATTGTATTGAGGTGGAGCCGTGCCTGAGCTTGGTACCTGAGCTTGTCTTCGGTGTGCTATTCATATTCAACCCTGCCACCAAAGAGGCCTACCTGGCACCATTTCCCTAGGTTGCACCTCAATGCCACCTTCGTTATCGCCCATTAACTACATTTTTACATCCTAAAATTCTTCTCTATTTTTGAGACTAGCATTGGCTTCATTGAATAACCAATTCAACATATTAAATACTTCTTGTAATTCTCTTGTAGCTGATACCTGTTCTGGATCTTTAGTAAATAATTGATCCTCTAATTTACCAAATTCCCAAATCTTCCCAGTAGTAACAACACCATAACATATTCTGGCACCTTGAATAGAAGCGGCAACCATTTCAGCCAAAGCCTGTGCCCACCCTTCATCAAATTTTTCTTTCTTGGCTTCCATGACGCAAAGTGGTGGTATAGACATACCGCCGTACTTTGTTTTAGGTGCGATTAAATAATCAGGTTCACCTACGAGATCATTTTCTTTATCTACATTGAATGGAATACGCGACCAAACCCGAAGCAACTCGTACTTTTCCACGATCAAATCTAATATAGGGGCAATAATATGTTCGCAAATAGCATACTCATTTATAAAATATGTACTATCTGCTAACTTAAGTTGAAGACGTGAAAAATGGGATTCTGATATTTGAATTTCTATTTGATCTATGAAAGGCTTATTTTTCACCTCAATATCAAATTTCTCAGCAACCTTTTCAACTGATTCAAACTTACTGTATGGCATCATTATTCTCCTTTCAATAAAATGCTATTTAACCCTATCAGATTATTAGCTCAATTACCAAGCACTTATCAAGTATCTAGATTTTTGGAATAAGCTATACTCATTTTGTAAAATAGCCAATTCAAAATATCAAACACCTTTTGTAGATCAGATGCTGCTGATATTTGAATAGGATGTTTAGTGAAAGTGCCCTCTTTTAAGTTACCAAATTCCCATGCTTTACCTGTAGTAACTATACCATAACAAACGTCCGCACCTTGCAAAGATGAAGCTACCATTTCAGCTAGTGCTTGCGCCCAACCCTCATCAAATTTTTCTTGTTTAGCTTCTATAATACAGATAGCGGGTCTTTCCATATCACCGTACTTTGTTCTTGGTGCTATTAAATAGTCAGGTTCACCTAATAAACCCTTTTCAACATCCACATTATAGGAAACATGTGACCAAATATCTAAATTATCATAACCTGCGGCGACTATATCTAGGATAGGTCTGATAATTGTTTCACAAATAGTAAATTCATTTATAAAATTTAGGCTTGTACCTAACCTCTTTTTAAGATCGGAAAAATAGATTTCTGACACTTTTATCTCTTTCTGCTCTATGAAAGCATTATCGACTACCTCAATATTAAATTTCCTAGCGACTTCTGATACTGATTTAAAATTACCGTATGACATTGAATCTCCTTAAAAAATAACTCAGTTCCTATAAAAATGAAGCTTTTGGGAATTATCTTCATCTCTAATAAAATCGTGCCAAGGGCTAACTTCATCTGGAGAAGGCTGGGACTTTATTAGCTCGTAAGTTTGAGAAAGCACGGGGCCGTGGGGCATGGAAACAAAATGATCGCCACTAATAGGCTCACCCCACTTTGAAACCGCTTTTCGCTCTGCTAAATAAAGCAGCTTAATGAGTTTGATAAAAGCCATGCGACGACAGCCCCTTTTCTTTAAAAGGTATGCCGCCATTTGGGTGACAACTAGCTCTGAGAACATTATAGCCTCCGCTTAACACATTCCTGTTATATATAAGATTGAGTGTGACCGACAGAAGATGTCAATGAATGTTTGTTCAAATAAGGGGTATGTAGGGTGCGTCCTACGCACCGAGTCGGTGATATTGCTAATCAAGATGGTGCGTGGGACGCACCCTACGCTTGCTTGAATGTTGGAGTTCGCAAGCGAACTCCAACCTACGGGCTAAGGGCCATTAAGATATTTTATGAGCCTCTTCATATATCTAGGCATATAACGCTGCTAATCAGCCGTGCAGCTTTTTACGTCGGCTGAATTAGTTTTGTTAGGTCATTCATTCCGTTTGCTAATAGTTCTATCTATGCGCATATGGTCAAGATGATTCTTTATTGTATGTATTGAGTTTGCTTTGTTTAGCCTTGAAGCCAACTTAACGCCGAGTTTTTTTGCGAAGTATCTTATGTATGGCATATTGGGGAATAAGTCTTCAGAGTTAAGCTTTTTTTCGATTTCAGATAGACTCAAAGAATCAATGGTTTCATGCAGTTTGTCAATGCGTACCTTCTGTCCTTCATCTATTGCGTTATCTCTTGCTTTTTTTTTAGTTATCTCTTTCGGTTCTTTGTGAAGGATACTCTCTTTATTCTCGTTTTCTTTTGATCTTTTTAAATCCCTTAAAATGAAGCCAATATCTTTACCTGGGTATAGTTTCAGCACTTCGTTTAACCCATGAAGAATATCGGACAGTTCTTCGGATTTCATAATAGCCCCTTACACCCTTTTAAGGAATTCTTGAGTTACTTTATCCAGCAGAGACGCTTGCTTTTCCGCATTTGCAATTGCTTTGGGCAAGTCTTTATAGCTAAATACCGTCATATTGTTATCAGCTGCCGTAGAAATGCCATCTCCATCAGTCACATAGTCTTCAAATACCATACCTGGCTGCTGATTTGATACTAAATCAATTGTCTTCCTGTGGGTTTCTTTAGGCCCACCATTGTATTCATCAACCATATTGAAAATAATCCCTCGAAGCGAGGCATCCGAATAATCTGAGTCAAAACCTGAGTAGCCGATCAATTTCTTGAAACTTTTATTGAACTTTTCCATTTCAGACTTAATCAAAGATATACCAACTGTAGACAAAAAATCGGGGATGGCTGGAATCACATAGGATTGGCTAGCAAAAAATGAATTTTGCGTGACTAAATTGATATTTGGCGGGCAATCCATAATGATATATTCATACTCTTTATGTACTTGACTGATTGCCGCTTGGATTATTGAAAGTTTGTCTAATTCATATTTGATCTCCTCTTCGTATGATTCGCCACTTTTCTTCTCTCTAGCGAGCCTCATATCGACTAACACCAACTCATGGTGAGAAGGTAATATATCGACATTTGACCATACCTTCTCTGGACTTGCAGTGATAGGTGTCCGGATTATTGCTTTAGATGTATCAAAGACTTTTCCATCGAAATATGAGTCAAATATGTTTTTTAAGGTAGGCTGCTTGTGTGTGTAAACTGACTCAATGTATTTCGATACACCCAGCGCAAGATATGAAAGGTTGCATTGCGGATCCAAATCAATGAGTAAAACTTTTGGATGTCTTGGGAGTAGCAGATCGGAAGAGCGTCG
>JAYQWI020000189.1:0-2504 GCA_035871815.2 Candidatus Parabeggiatoa communis | reverse complement strand
CAGGTTGCACCGTTCGTGAAGATTGAATTTATTTAGAGGTTCGCTGGATATCCACACATGGCGACTGTTCTTCTCTTCCGGTTTTCCGCTTTCCCGATCAATTTCATTCCAACTCTCTTGGCACTCAACGACGTGCAGGACCTGGCGTTTTTTATCGTTTGATTCAAACCTGTAGTCAATGCCATTAACCCATCGAAAAACTTGCTTTCTGTTGCCCCAAGTGTGTTGGTGGAATTTTTCTTTCTCAAGTCCCGAAAGAGCTTCAAATTTTTTCATTACGCTAGGCAAGGCACCATCTTTCAATACGATCATAAATTGCCATTTATTTTTGCGGCAAATCTCTGCCACGGGCCCCTTAGCATAAAGCCCATCCAAAAGCACCATGATTTTCAGAGCAGGAAATGCCTTCTTCAGGCGAGAGGCCAACCGGTAAAACGCCTTAAGTTCGCAATCCTGTTTATTGTTACCGGTATCTCCTTTGGTGTAGCTCAGAATTTCGCTCATCAATGGAATGGTCATTCCATCGCAAAACGCAAGATTAGCTTCCAAAACATAGACATGATACTGCTTTCTAGTTCCATCCTCTTTCTTGATATTACGTTCCAGGCACTCTTCCTCCCAGAGCCAGTCGCGTTTGAATTTGCCGGTACCATCAATGGCAATTGGATAACAGTTATTGATCAGGTACCGTCGGAATTTCTTCTTCCGGATCAAATCTTTGATCAGATCGAGATGAAGCTTTTCAATTTGACTAATGTCAATCTTCGCCAATAGACGCTTCAACGTGTCATGGTGGGGAAGGGTTTCAAGCTCCGGGAAGAAATATCTAAGATTCTTCCAGAACATCGGCTGGGTCATTTCCCTATTAGCTTCTCGGCAAGAACTCATCTGAAACACAAAGGTCAGTATCCCGTAAATCATCAGCGTGGATACTTGATGTTTTATCTTTTTGGGGTTTCTCGGGTCCTGAATTTTGGCCAGGCGCTTGAGTAAAACAGGCAGTTTGGAACGAAAAATACTTAGGTGCTCTACCACCGTCTCATTGCGGATGCGGCCCTCTTCCTCTATGCTTTCAAATCGACACTTACAATTGGAGATTGTGCCATGAGAAGGTTTTTGCAATCCCCTTGCCTTTTCATCCTGGAGCAATTCTCTTTGTGCCTTTTTGTACTGCTTATTTTCGGCCTTGATCTTCTCACGATTGGGTCTTCGGCTGGGCTTGCTCATCCAACACCTCCCCCTATTCCTGAACGCAAAACTTGCCTGAAACTATCCACAAGCGGATATACGAAATTTTTTTTTGGGCTGGTTGTATAACTTTTGCCCTGTCGGACAAGCCCAATTCCTGTGGTCATGCCAAGATACTCAAAATTGGCAGCCTGGTAGCATGTCCCTCTAAAATGTTGTGGATCTACAAAGGTTTCCAGCAAAGCTGGTCGGTAGCCCCAACGCTGCTGCCAATCCTGCCCAATACCCCTTACAGCCTGCCCTAATATATGGCTTGCCAAGAACCTGACCTTGACCCAAGGCAATAGTAAAAATCGTCCGTTATTTATAATAAATCCCAGGTTACTTAATCGTTCATCGCTACTCCAACCGATCCATTGATCCCTTGGTTTTAACGCCTTGGCTGCCCCTGAAAACAACATACAACCCAATATCGAGTCTTGGGCCTTGATAAAATAACGCAGATGGCAGCCAAATGGTTTCTTGTAACCTAAATAATGGTAACGATGAAGGTATTCATTTACCAGCGAGATCTCGTCCTTAGTTTGTGCCATCATCAGACAGACTGGCCCAATATCCGATAGTGTGCCATCTAAGTCCTTTTGAGGAAGGGTTCTATCAGTTAATATCGGCTTTTTAGAGCTTTTGGGTCCTCTCTTACCTTTACCTTTTTCCGGCAGTTGTATGAGACCCTTTGCTTCCAGGTTTTGAAGCAATTTCAAGCAGGCTTCGCCTTTGTTTTTACCTGAAGCGGTATACCAATTCAGATGCTCACAGACTGTATGCACCAACTCATTTCGACTCAATCGTGAAAAAGTCTTAACTGTTTCACAAATCTGCACCAGTTCCTCACTGCTAATCTTACGACCACAATGGATTATCACTGCAACCTCCAATCAAAGGCATTAATTTAATTGAGGCTGTGTATGCAATTCACCTCAAGATACCTATATCAAAAGGGCAAAGATTAGTCTATGGGTATTTTGCGACAAAGTTTTTTTCATACCGGCCGAGCTGATTGATATCAAAGGCCAAAAAATATCATGCGTCAGCACTGGCGCCCCCCCCCCAGTGCTGACGCATGAATTGAAAAAAGTCGGCTGAGGTGACTCTGCACCCTCCCTTGAGGGAGATTCTGCAATTTTTTAATTCCAAAAGGCATCCTTCAGACACTCAATACGACCTTAACGGAAGGTTTTTTTTCAGTCCGTACGCAGCTCTCCCTTTCAATCTCTGGAGATTGTGTTGCTTATCTTTGCGTGTTTTTCGTCACACTA
>JAYQWI020000188.1:0-9694 GCA_035871815.2 Candidatus Parabeggiatoa communis | reverse complement strand
ATTGAATATTGCAGGGGCAATCCCTTGTGGGATTGCCAGTGGTATTTTTGAAGTGGTCTTACAGTTTATCGATATCTATAATCAAACCTTCCCGTGCAATATGACATTCCATACGAGACTGACGATCATGAATCATTTTTGTCGTCGCACGGTGTAAATCTTCTATCTTCGCGTCATTATAGTTGGGATCGACGTGGAATAAATATAACTGTTTAACATTGGCATCCATTGAAAAATTGGCGGTATCGATATAACAAGAATGCCCCCAACCACGCTTTTTAGCATAATCTTCTGGCGTGTACTGCGCGTCATGGATAAAAACATGAGCATTTCTAATGTGATCTATCGCTTTATTTCTTTCTTCTGTTCGCATGGCTTCAATCAGTTGCCATTCTTGAGGTTCAAGTTCGTTTTTACGATCATCTATGTTTTTATCTATAAACAACAGTTCATTATCTGAGGCGTAAATAATCGTTTTGTCATGTACTTCAATCTTGTAACCAAAAGTGCTGCCAGGATGGTGTACATTGAAAGTATTTATCTTAAAGGGCCCATATTCAAGCTGGTTATTTTCGGCCATGATATAATTAATATCGGCCATCCAAGTCTCAAGTTCCACCGGAAAATAGGGATCAAGCATTTGTCCAGAAATGCGCCGTTCTATTTCTTGTTGGCTGTCACTGGGGCCATAAATATTAATTTTCCAGCCCGGTACAAAAGCGGGTACAAAAAATGGTAAACCCGAAATATGATCCCAGTGGTAATGAGTCAGAATAATAGTGATTTCTTTGATGTCTTGTTGTCCCATCAAAGCATTACCCAGTGGAATAATGCCTGAACCCCCATCACAAACCAGTATATGATTATCTACCCGCATTTCAACACATGAGGTATTGCCACCGACGCGCATGTGACTACCAAATGGTGCAGGGTAAGAGCCACGTACACCCCAAAAGCGTATATAGTTAAGTGTATCAACTTTCATTAGTCTAAAGGGTGGGCAAAAGTACCGTTTTTTTCCACTTGTTTAAAGTAGAATCATTTGCCTTGTTCCCTTAATCAAACCTGTTTTCTCGTTAAAAAAGGGAACAACACACACGGTTAGGTTTAGAAATTAAATGGTTTGCATACCAAATTTTGCTAACCACATAAGATGCGATAATTTGTCCTAGTAAACACATTTTTCTCAAAAAAACGTTAACCCGAACTTAACTATAGTCCGGATAAATGTGCCAATCTCCCTGTTTCAAAATCCCATAAAACATATCTTTGGGTACTTGGGGAGGCATATCGTAGTGATAAAGTAGGCATTTTTTCTGAATGTCTGGTGCTAGGTTATCGATGAGATCAGATATATGTGGATGTACGCCCGAAGGAAATGGCGAGGTTTCACAGTCCATATAAATTCGATCTGCTTTTCTGTAATGCACTTCCAATTGTGGTGGTATCATGTATTGGATGTCAGTTGGCATCAATACATCGTAACCATCTGAATGCTGTAAGCTAATCCCATAGCTTGGCATTTCCTCCGAACTCGAAAACACATGCATAGCAAAGATCGGTTTGATTTTCCAAGTCTCTTCACCATCCTGAAAAACATGCGTTGTCGTGCTACCGTCTTCTTGTTTCCCGACTAAATGTAGATCAAAATAGGTTTCAAGACACACATCGGGTACACCTTGGACGGTATCTAATCCTGGGCCAATCGCTCTTCTTAAAGGGCCAAGCACTTTTTTGTGAATAAACAGATCAGGCTTAGCATTAGGCGGTGGATTGGGCCATGTTTTTTCTTCATTAAAGAGCTTGTTAGCAATAAATGCATCGCCTAACCATTGTTTTTTTTCGAGTGTATAAAAAGGATTAAAAAGCGTCGTGAGTCCCATGTACTCCATTCCCCCGATGTGATCATTATGAGGATGGGAAATGTAAACGCCATCTATATCACGAGAAGACAGATTTAAGGCTTTAAGGGCGTGTCTGATATCGCCACCAACATCTAATAATAGACGATATGGACTTTGACGATCTCGTTTACTTGGCATATCAAATTCAATCAAAAAGTTGGAATGCCATCGTGGGTTGTAGCGTGTTTTGCTGACTTGATTGATTCTGGCTTTAATGGCATCTTTCGATAAATATTTTGCCTCTGGCGATTTAATCATTTCATAAATCAGATCACACGCCTCTTCTTCCAAGAGGGTACTTTCATATTCCCCTATTGAAAAAGCGGCATTGACACCTATTGCTGTTATTTTCATACTTCAGAACTCTAGGGCAATTTCAAGACCTTAATAATCTTGCCCGATTTTATAGTTAAATTGTATTTAATTGTTCAAAAATAAAAAACATCCACTTAATCTCAAAATCAGGCATAATTCACACCCATTTATTCTAACTCATTAAATTGTCTAAAATATTGTTTAATCAAGTGGTTGATCAAAAGCTTCTTGCATTTTTTATAGACTTATGGAAAGGTGAAAACGGACTCTTAACACCTCAAGGCACAATCAGATATTATAATTGAATAAAAATGCCCGTTCGGTTTATTGAAATCAAAATCACCTTTCACATTATTGCTTTCCCGTTTTAGAGGGCAAAACAAAAGGGTTGAGTATTGTGTCTTATTGAGACGTTTAGCTGTTAGAATCAACATCATCTCCCCTTGTTACCGCTTCCCAGTACCCGCAACATTTTTTAATCATTCATGTCAACAAACATTAGCGATGTTCATGACTTATGTTTTTTGGAAACCCAAAAATATTTGACAGCTTTTCAGGCAAATGTTTTTGCGCGCAAAAACATTTGCCTGAAAACGATTTTGGACACTAACGCTCTCTGGATATCTAGCATTTTTTGTTCAGGCTAATGACTTACTTGGGGTTAACCTTAACATATTTACACACGAGTTCACGAATTTCTTTAAAACGCAAAGGTTTAATGAGGAAATCCACCGCACCGAATTGTTTGGCTACATTGCGATCTTGCGCGTAATTTTTAGAAGTAACCATAATAACTTTCGTCTCTTTATGGTGATCAAACGTTCGCAATAATTTTAATAAACTCAGTCCATCCATCCCTGGCATAATAATATCTAAAAATAGCAAATCGGGTTGATGTTCTTCCAAATACGGAAGCGCCTCATTCGACGATTTGAAGCCAATAAAATTAGCTGCCAGTGGTTCAATGCTAAATTGATACACAGAAATTGAAGTGGCGCTGTCATCTACAACCACAATAGTTGGTATTTTATCTGTCATAAAGTTAAACCCATCTTTTCTCATCTGAGGTTTACATAACAGCACGCCAATCAATGAATACAATCAGACATTGAATGAGCGAAACCGTCGCCACTGTCAGCCTCGACAAAAAAGGTCTAAGAGCCGGTTTTAAAATGATTAAGGTATTATTTATTTAAGTTTGAATAAGCAGTTGAAATCTTTTTAAACGGGCGCTTATGGATAATTTGTTATCTAACTGAATTTTCAATACTTAATAAAGGTTATCAACTAGACTGATAGACAGCAGCGCGTGAAAAGCTTCAGCCTGCCATCTACAGAGTCGCTAAATCAGTGTAGCGTATACATATCAAAGCGTGAAAAATATCTGGCATGTCTGTCATTTATATTAAATCATGAACAAATGAACTTTAAGAGATGAAGTTTATGATTCAATTGTCTTCAAAAATTCATGATGGCCATCATGACAAGCCACAAACACATTGATAGCTTTTCAGATCAATATTTAATATTCAGAATCATAAATTTATCTAGGGGTACTAGCGAAGCTCGGAACGAAGTTTGTACTCCTATTTTCTGAAACACTATATCTCATCATCTTGATGAGTAACAAGACAATGTGTTCAAAATACTTTGATTTTTTGTGAACCCTTGGGACCGAAAAGCACCTACCACTCGTGGCCCTGATGGATGATCAAAGACATTGTATGGAATTTCTGCAATATTAGCAATGCGATGCCGCGTTATTCATTAAATGGTTAGGTTATAGGTGTTGTCGATATATAACACCAACAATTGAGATTGTTGACACTGTTATTACGGGGCTATCAAAACAGTGTGACATTATTTTTCGACAACGCCATAGTGTGAGTCATAAAACCCTCTTTTTTTAAAGAGATTTGCGATATCTTAGTTCAATTATTTTCGCGAAGGCAAGGACTTACACGCCACAGTGGTTAGGTGCGACCTTTTGAATTTTTTGTGCTGATTTAACCATTCACTTTGATCGGCAAATATTTTAACATTCAACCAATACTTTGTCTGACTTTTATAGCGTTTTTGCGTTTTGACATTTTTATATCCTTTCGCACTCAATTCTTTCAGACGGGGTTTAACATTGAAGTGACGACTATATAAACCCAAGGATATAGCGTTTTTAAACTGACCCTTTTTGACGACATAACAGTCATTAATACCCACTTCGAGAAGGTGTTGTTGTGTCCGATCGGCCGCTTGTCGACTTTCAAAGGGGGGCAGATAAACCCAAGTTGACTCTAACACTTGCGTTTTGCGACTTTGCACATCAACAGTCACATTATTTTGATTTTTTAGCCAATTCGCTTTTTTTTGCGCCACTGAGGCCTGAGTATAGGGCACAGACTGGAAACAAGCAACCGGTTTACTCGGTTTTTTGACAACCTGCGGCGAACGCTCTTTAATACTCTTCTGAGGCTTTGTTGACTGTTGCGAGATCAGCGGTTCCGATTGTTCTTTACCATCGGTTTGAGCCTCAGTCTTATGCAAACCAGCCGCTTCTTGTAATTTAGAGGGCATTTTTTCAGAAACCCTCGTATTGCCTTGAATGTTTTCAGCGATTTGTGCAACTTGAATTTTTTCTGATTGTTGAACAGTGGCGTTTTCAAAAGGGCGTGTCTGATTCTCGCCTGTCGCCTCTGTCAGGTCTACTGTGCTATTTTCATTTAATGCTATCGGTTGTTTTTCAACTTGCTCAGCAATATTTCTGACAGTGCCTTGTGAGATTTTGGCATCAGTTTGGCTATCTGGCGCTAAAGCAACATTATCAATAGGGGTATGCGTGCTCGTGTCAAAGACTGATGCCTGAACATTCGTGTCAAGATTAGACTCTTGAACACTATCAACATTATCGACATTCTCTACATTATCTGATTTGTCAAGGACAAAAGGCTTGTGAGGCTCATCAAGCAAAACTGGCCGCTGCAAATCAGACTCTTGAGACTTTGAAGGCGTTTGGGCAAATTGCTCAGGTTGCCAAGACGGCAACCATTTCAGTTGCCAAAACAAAAAACCAAGATTTAATAATAACAATAATAAGGCCAAACTTCTCATAACGATTGATTCACGACAACTTGAAGTCCCTGTAGCACCAAATCAGGGAAATACTGATAGGGTCTTTGCAATAATGAAAAAAGCAGCGGCGCATCAAAGCCGGTGAGTATCAGTACAACCTCATTACCTGGCTTTTCTAACGTATTGATCACATACTCCAATAAACCGATTACGGCATACAAACTACCTAAGGTGATACCCGTCTGCGTATCGTGTGCTAAAAACGATTTATCAGAGCAAAGGGGTAACGCTTGATCAAGATAGGCCAACGCATGGGTGTGGCTTAATAAACTTTGATGTAGGGTATTGACACCTGGCATGATCACGCCACCTTGATGTTGACCATTATCCGCTAACACATCTAGCGTCACGGCCGTACCACAATCAACCACACAAATCAGAGTATTTTCTAAATGAGAGGCCCCAGCCAAAAACAGATTATGGGCCCCAATCAAGGCCAACCAGCGATCAATCCCTAACTGCTTTGGATTGTCATAACCATTTTTAATACCACATTCTGAGTGCGAGGTTTCGACAAAAGTGGGCAATAAACCCCAATTTTTTTTCACCCATTGAACTAGGATTTCAGCTTTCTGTGGCCCCGCAACGTTAGAAACCCAGACTCCTTGAGAGGGCTTTTCAAGCCCCAACCACGCTTGTGTTAGCGTCGCGTCTAAATGATCATCATAAACAATGCGTTGCTGTGAGCTCAGCACATCTTGCCTTAAAGAGGCCCATTTGATTGCGCTATTGCCCATATCGATCATCAACATCATAATTAGGAATTTTAGGAATTGCGTTCGCGCCTAAGGTTTTTGCGCGCAAAAACCTTAAGCGCGAATTGTGTTTTTATTCAGTGCATTTTTGCACGCAAAAACAGAGGTCAAGAATTGTGAATGAAGACCGTCTAATGTTTGTGGTTTTTATCGTTTCTCAGAACAATGCTGTTTTCAATAAGTTCATTATGTCATGAGTTCAATTAGTATACAGTAGTTTAGGCATTAGTCAGTATTTAGGAGGGTTTGAAAAATCGCCATTATAAACGTAAACTCACTTCCCCATAAATATAACGTTGTATTGTCTTGCCGACTTGCAATAACAATGCGCCTTGTTCATCAATTCCCAAAGCGGTGCCTGTAACCGTAATCCATTCTTCCCTTTCCTCATAACTTAATGTGACTGTGTGTCTATAACTCAAATCAAAATCGTGCCAATCCGGCAGAAATGCGGCTAATCCCACTTGTGAATAGGTTTTTAAGGTTTGCAAACACTGCTCGATCAGCATTGCGGCCAACGCATTGCGCGAAATAGAGTGTCCTAAAATGGTATATAAATCCACCCAAGGTTGAGCAATGTTTTGTGTTTCAACTGGCGGCATTTTAACATTGATGCCTATACCAATAACAACTTCACAATCCATTCGCCAGCGACTTTCCAATAACATGCCCGCTAATTTACGGCCTCGCCACAACACATCATTAGGCCATTTCAGGCCCACTTCACTGGCCCCAAAACGATGCAATGCTCGTGCAACGGTAACCGCTAAGGCAATACTCAATCCCCCCAACGGTTCATTCAAAGCGACATAACGTTGTTTTAGGGACAAACACAGTCCACTGGCATAAGGCGAAACCCATTGTCTTCCCTGTCTCCCCCGTCCGGCCGTTTGATATTCCGCCAGACAGGCACAGGGCATACTGAGATGCTGTTGCGTCAAAATATAGCGATTAGTCGAATCCAAAACGGAATGGATTTCTAAATCGGCCATAAGTTGCCCCGTTTCTTTCGGCAAGGCTGCCAAAATACGGGAACGATCCAACAATTCCAAGGGTTCAGTCAATTGATAGGTATTAGCAGCCTTTGAGTGTAACCGAATACCATAAGTTATCAAAGTGTTTAACGCTTGCTCTAATTCCCTTGGCCCAAGTGACAAGTGTTGATTCAATTGTTCAGCAGTATGTGCTTGTCCATCGGCCAGTATTTGTAAAACGCGATAATACATTTAAGAAAAAAGTTTATCAAAAAAAGGGGACAAAAGTATTGAATGATAAATTGGGCATTATCTAATGAATAATAAATAATCAGTAATCTGTAATTCTGGTTGGGGTTTTACGGCGTGTCGGCCCATGCTATAAAAAAAAGCCATGGGCGAACACGCAGGTTCGCCCCTACGACATGTCATCAAATCACCTTTTTCAAATAAACCGCCTCCAGAGGCGTGACTAATTTTGAATATTCACCAGATTGAACATAAACATGTTGAGTGGCAACAAAATCGCTGATATCCAAAATCTCTATAATCGCATCACGCGCATACGCTTCAAGTACCTCACCACGAAGGCCTAATTGAATCGCTCGCCGTTTCAAAGCGCCACCGGCCGGATTATGATCGGGATCCCATTGCAGTCTCACCTGAGAAGCATTAACCGCTTTTTTCCAAGCCGCTTGATTTGAATACTCATCAGGATCATAAGAAGACGGTATTGCTTGAGCTAACACATTCTCAAAAAACGGGCGTTTCAATTTCACCGCTAATATCACTTCCTGTCCTGCTTTAGTGCCCCAACTAGAACGGTACATCATCCACAGAAAATTCGGTTTAATCCAACTCATCCGGTTCAAGCGAAATTCACCGCCAAAATACTGCTCTCGTGCCGCAAACAAACCAATTGAGGGGCGATAAGCCTGATAAACAATGACCGATTCCTCATCATATTGCGCCAAAATATGACGGCCTGTCGTAGGCCAGTTCTGCGCTTGTTCTAAATAAGATGCTGTTTTAAGTTTCATCAATAATCGCCAACAAACGTTGCAACGCCCCCCGATTCTGTTGCACAAATAAACGCCCTTTTTCCCCCGTTTCTAAACGCAATGTCGCATCACTTAAATACCTTTTCACAGCCACAGCTAATTGTCCCGCATTATCAACCTGTTGAGCTGCCTGCGCTTCCAATAATCGACGACAAATTTCAGCACATTCAAAGACATGAGGCCCCATGATCACCGGTAAAGCCACAGCCGCAGGTTCCAATAAATTATGGCAGCCAATCGGTACCAAACTCCCCCCGACAAAAGCCACATCACAGGCGGCATAAAGCACAGGTAATTCGCCCATCGTATCGCCTAAATAAACAGCCGTTTCCGCCGTACACAGCTCGCCTTCAGCCCGTCTCACCGTTACCCATCCCCGTCGCCGACACAAAGCCGCTACCCGATTAAAACGTTCAGGATGACGTGGCACCAACACCAACACTAGATTTCTGAGATTCGCGTCTTCGCTGGCCCTTAATTCAGAAAAGGCCGCCAATACGGCCTCTTCCTCACCCTCATGCGTACTGGCCGCAATCCACACCAATCGATCTGTTCCCCACTGACGACGTAATACCAAAGCTTTCTCAAAAACATCCGCCGGTAAACGAGTATCAAACTTAATGCTGCCCGTAACCTGCACCTTTGTCGCCGGTACACCTAATTCAATAAAACGCGCCGCATCCACCGAAGTTTGCACCGCCACCGTCGTCACACCCGCCAACATAGTCCGCGTTAATCCAGCAATACGCTGATATCCTGCCGCCGAACCTACCGACAACCTCGCATTCGCTAAAATCACCGGTATCGCTCTCGCTTGACAAGCCAACAACACGTTAGGCCATAATTCAGTTTCCATCAAGATCAATAAACGCGGTTGTGTCCGATTCAAAAAACGCGCAACCGCGCCCGGTAAATCATAAGGCAAATAAACATGCCATACCTTATCACCTAAAACCTCACGCACCCGCTGCGAACCAGTAGGTGTCATTGTCGTCACCAACACCGCTTGTTCCGGAAAACGAATCAACAAAGCCTGAATCAAAGGCACCGCCGCTTGCACTTCCCCCATAGAAACCGCATGTATCCAGAGACATTGCGAAACCGGCAAGGCCGGAAAAAACCCAAAACGTTCACCCCAGCGTTGCCAATAACCCCGCGCTCGCATCCCTCGCCAAAGCAAACGTAATAATATAAAAGGCACGAATAAATAAAAAAGAAACGTATAAAGCAAACGCATGTTCAGTTATCAGTTATCAGTTATCAGTTATTGCCCGCTTGCCCAGCATTAATCTACCTGTCAAGTAGGTACAAGCTGACTCCGAGGGCTTGTTAAAAAATCAAATACATCCATCGAAATAGACTTAACCGGTTTCGCTTCACCCTGTACCATTTGACGAATTTGTTCAGTTGTTTCACGACTTAAAGTAGCTTCACCACACCGACTGCAAATCAGTGCCGGAATATTTTCAACTAAAACCGGTTTACCCTCAATATGGAAAAGTTCCTGAATCGATTCTTCTTTTGCCTCTTTTGAGCCACAGACATGACAATAAAACATA
>JAYQWI020000187.1:0-2987 GCA_035871815.2 Candidatus Parabeggiatoa communis | reverse complement strand
TCGCGCACTGCATAGCCTCGATCCCACAAGCGTTTTGACCCACTACCAAGCGTCAAAAGATCAGCCCGTCGTGTTTATGTTTTCCGGGCAAGGCAGCCAGTATGTCAATATGGGCTGGGAACTGTATCAAACTGAGCCAACCTTCCGGGAAGATATTGATCGGTGTTCAGCCTACCTGAAACCTCATTTGGAACTGGATTTGCGCCAAATACTGTACCCCAGCGAAGAACACACTTCAGAAGCGGAACAACAACTTAAACAGACGGCTATTGCTCAGCCAGCCTTGTTTGTGATTGACTATGCGCTTGCCAAATTATGGATGTCGTGGGGAGTGCAACCTGATGCGATGATCGGCCACAGCCTGGGGGAATATGTCGCAGCCTGTTTGTCGGGCGTGTTCTCACTGGAAGAAGCCTTATCGTTGGTGGCCGCCAGAGGGCAATTGATGCAGCAACTCCCCCAAGGCGCTATGCTTTCGGTCTCACTCTCAGAAGCAGAGGTGCAACCCCTATTAGGGCAAGAACTGGCTTTGGCAGCCATTAATGCCCCTGATCTGTGCGTGGTTTCAGGTATGACGGAGGCCGTTGAGGCATTAGAAAATCAGTTGACCAGAGAAGACATAGCCTGTCGCCGTCTCCAGACTTCCCATGCCTTTCATTCTCAGATGATGGATCCGATTTTGGCCTCATTCACAAAACTGGTCAAACAAGTCAGACTCTGTCCGCCACAAATACCTTACCTGTCCAACGTTAGCGGTAATTGGATTACCGTAGAAGAAACGCTCGATCATAGTTACTGGGCAAACCATTTGCGACACACCGTGTATTTTGCTAAGGGCATGCAACAGGTATTGAAAAACCCAAGGCAAATCTTACTGGAAATTGGGCCAGGACGAACGTTGACGACCTTAGCTAGACGACATCCGGATAAAGCGACTGAACAAGTGGTGTTGTCCTCATTACGTCATCCGAAAGATCAGCAGTCGGATGAGGTCTTTTTGTTGAATACCTTGGGCAAACTCTGGTTGGCGGGTGGGGCCGTAAATTGGTCTGGATTCTACGCCAATGAGCATCGTCATCGCCTGCCTTTGCCGACTTACCCCTTTGAACGTCAAAGCTACTGGATCGCGCCGCCTACACAAGATGCCCAGATACCCCAACCAGTCTCAATAAACGAAAAAACGGATATTGCCAAAAAATCGGATATTGCCGATTGGTTTTATCTGCCATTCTGGAAGCCCTCCGTACTTTCTACACCACGGGAAAATGGAAACTTGGCATCATCGTGCTTGGTATTTGAGGATGCATGTGGCTTGGGTTCCCAACTGGTTAAAAAATTAGAACAGCAGGGTATTAATGTCATCACGGTCAAAGTTGGAGCGGCATTTACTAAGCTGAGTGATCACGACTATACCCTAAATTCCCAACTTAACTCTGATTACGATGCCTTGATAAAAGAACTCCGTACTGACAACCAGATGCCACAAACGATTGTTCATTTATGGGGGATTACAGCAAACGTTCATCAGGAATCGACAAACGAAGGCGTTGACAAAGCGCAAGCGGTCGGATTTTACAGTCTGCTGTTTCTCGCCCAAGCCCTTGGAAAACAGAATGTGACTGATGACATTCAAATTTCTGTGGTGTCAAATAATATGCAAGCCGTGACGGGTGAAGAGGCACTGCATCCAGAAAAGGCGACTGTACTTGGCCCGGTTAAGGTGATTGGGCAAGAATACCCTAATCTCAAGTGTCGTAGTATTGATATAGTGACTCAATCCCACGATAATTTAGAAGATAAATTGATAGAGCAATTGCTGGCAGAACTGACTACAAAATCTGCTGACCAAGTCATTGCCTATCGTGGCCAGCATCGCTGGGTGCAAACCTTTGAGCCCGTCCGCTTGGATAAACCCATCGACGAAACACCACGGTTAAGGGAAAGGGGAGTCTATCTTATTACTGGTGGATTGGGCGGTATTGGTTTGACGTTGGCAGAACATTTAGCGAAGACAGTACGAGCCAAACTGGTTTTGAGCGGGCGTTCAGCTTTTCCGGATAAAGCGGAATGGCATGATTGGCTGACGACTCACGAAGAGCATGATGATGTTAGCCGCAAAATAAGGAAGGTGCAAGCACTCGAAGCCCAAGGGGCCGAAGTTTGGGTAGCCAGTGCGGATGTCGCTCATTTGCAACAAATGCAAGCCGTGATAACGATGGCAGAGGAGCGGTTTGGTCAACTCAATGGGGTGATCCATGCGGCGGGGATAATATCCAAGAAGTCATTTAGCGTTATTGAACAGACGGGTAAAACGGATTGTGAACAGCAATTTAGTTCTAAAGTACACGGTACATTAGTATTAGAAAAGGTTTTGCAAGACAGAAAACTGGACTTTTGTTTATTGCTGTCTTCTTTATCCTCAGTTTTAGGGGGATTAGGATTTGTTGCCTATTCCGGCGCGAATCTCTTTATGGACGCTTTCGCTCATCAGCATAATCAGAACCCTAGTAGAGTACCGTGGATTAGCGTGAACTGGGATGGCTGGCGATTTGAAAACGATAGCAAACCAAGTACTTCTGTTGGCGCGGCTTTAACTGAATTGGCAATCACGCCAGAAGAAGGCATCAATGCTTTTCAACGTATCTTATCCGCCGGTAGTCAAGTCAATCAGTTTGTTGTTTCGACGGGTGACTTACCAGCGCGATTTGAACAATGGATCAAACTGGAATCCAGAAAAAGGCGGGAGTCTTCTCAGAAGGAAGAGTCATCTTCACGCCACTCAAGACAGAATTTGCCGACCCCATTTGTAGCGCCCCGCACTCAGCTTGAGCAAACGCTGGCTAATATCTGGCAAAACGTCTTAGGTATTGAACAAATAGGCATCCATGATGACTTTTTTGAGTTAGGCGGCGATTCCCTGATAGCGGTTCAACTGATTGCCAAGTTACGCGAAAAGCTACAAATGGCGTTTTCCGCACATAGCCTTT
>JAYQWI020000186.1:0-2334 GCA_035871815.2 Candidatus Parabeggiatoa communis | reverse complement strand
TTTCAGAACTATAGTATTCCATAAAAAGAAATTGGCTAAACTCCCATCTCACTTATTCGATTTTGTTTAGGAATATCAAAAAAATAAATTATCCCGCAGGGCTACTCTATGCACACAAATTATTTGTAACAAACTGTCGGCTCACGCAGAGCCGCAGAGCCGCAGAGAATGAGATAAATTAAACAAACCGGCTTGAATGGCCTTTTGGGATAATTATTTTTTTGGAACTTCCTTAATAGAAGCAATGTTTATTTGTAATTAGAGACGCGATGCTTCGCGTCTCTTTGCGGTAAAATACCGGTTTATTTGTGGTTCAGTACTTAGTTCAGCCAGAGTGCATACGCAGTTGCCATTTTAAGCTACCTGAATGGTTTAAAATAAGCGTCTTTGACAGCTATACAGTAAAGGCGGCTAAGTTGTTGTCTTAACTGAAATTCTTGTTCAATATCAAAAGCACCGTAAAGGTTATAAAGATGTTTAAACCCAGCATCATAAAGTGCTTTGAACAAGGCAGTTTGCGTCAGCCAAAAAGAGTTGGCATTAGAAACGGAAGTCCATTCATGGTTACTGATCAAACCGGATTCATATTCTTTATACCAACGGCCTTCATACGTTTTGCCTTCATATTGATAAGAGGTTATGTCAGATAAGGCCGTTTTTGCAAAACAGCTAGACAGTTGATCATCAGAAGGCGCGATATGGGTGTCTAAAAACAAAATACTGGTATCGTGTGTTATCTCATTAAGCGTTTTTAAAAAACGAACGGGATCATCAAGGTGATATAGCAATCCACAACATAACACGACATCAAACAAGCCGTAAGTGCTTCGATTAAGCTTTTTAACATCAAGATGAGCAAAGCGTAAATGAGGTAAATTGAAGTATTCAGCAATCAATTGACATTTCAAATAATTAGATTCCCAGCCCTCAACACCGAGAACTTCCATATCTTCTCGCGCCATTTCAAACGACAATCCGCCTTCCAAACAACCTAAATCAATTAAACGTAACCCTGCCAAACTGCCCCCTTTGCCTGCCAACCAATACAAATTATCTTTGATAACACGGGTTCGCGGATCATGCTCAATAGGGGGCTGATTATTTAAAGTCGTTTCTGAAAGCGTTAAAGGGATATTATGCGATGTCCACTTCATCTTCTTGATTTTATTCAAGAGTAGGGCATCGGGAGCCGCTAATTTTTGTTGAATTAATTCGTTCGTTTTAGTTTGTTTCATTAAATTCGATAAACCTATAAAATGTCCTCTTCCAACCTCAAGGCTTCTTCATATAAGCGCGTAAAAAATTGTAATTGGCGTACAGTCTCAAAAGCCGCTTGATAATCAGGTTGTGCAAATTGCTGGCTTAAAGTCTCAATCAATCCTTTCTGCGCCTGTTCAACCTGACTTAAAAACGTATTTAAAGCATCAATAGGCCGTTTTTGTTGCTTAATATCAGCCAATTCTTCGCGCAATTCCATTTGTGCCATCAAAAATGCGTTATCCATCACAATATTGTTGTCATGGGTATTAATATCTTGCAATTGCAACAAATAAAGCCCACGATTCAGAGGTATTTTTAAAGTATGATAGGCCTCATTGATTTGTGTCGCCTCTTGCATCGCTAAGCGACGTTCCCTGTCAGGCGCATGAGCATACTTATCGGGATGTACAGCGCGTTGTAAATTCCGATAATGTTGTGCAAGAATATCAGTATCGATATCAAACGATATCGGTAAATCAAACACTTCAAAATGATTAGAAAATAAAGACATGTCAATTATCACATTCGTCAATTACACATTAAAGCTTTCGCCACAACCACATTGATCTTTGATATTGGGATTGTTGAATTGAAAGCCTTCATTTAAGCCTTCTCGTACATAATCCAGTTCGGTGCCATCAAGATAGATGAGGCTCTTCGGATCAACAAGGAGTTTTATCCCTTCTGATTCAAAAACATGATCTTCTTCCTCAATCTGATCGGCAAATTCCATGATATACGCCATGCCAGAACAACCCGATGTTTTAACAGCTAGGCGTAAAGCAACACCTTTACCTCGATTAGTCAAACTTTTTTGAACGTGTGTTGCGGCTTTTTCGGTTATGGTGAGTGCCATTTTTTCAATACCTCATAAATTAATTTTAGATTCTCAATTTAAATATTCAACGCCATTACCATGACATCTTCCTCGGGGGTTCATCAATCTCAAGGTTTGTCAGTTTCCGTTTTTTTAAGAGTCGTGAACAAATCAGCGAAAATCATGACAATCAGTATCATCAACGTTTTATCATTCCATTATATTTAATCATTTCAATGGCAAGAACAAAATAATGG
>JAYQWI020000185.1:0-7587 GCA_035871815.2 Candidatus Parabeggiatoa communis | reverse complement strand
GTTCGCCCTGGCTCATCTACATTAGTAAGCCGATATGCAAATTTTTATCCTAAAATAGAATAGCGAATAGCGAATAGCGAACGGCATAATTTTTTGAGTAGGTAAACAAAAGGCAATAACAATTTTTTTTTAAAATTAAATAAATAATGAATTGATAAGGGCATAAATTTTATGAGTGTACATTAAAGGCGCACAACAATCCCTTTTTTCTATCGCAAAATGGATGTCGGCTGCCACTTAAAAGACTAATAGAATAGATTAATCCTTTTGTTATAAGAAATCCCTGTCGTTATTGATTATATAATAAACTTGACTTCATTTGACTTTTCAGTTCTTCTTAAGTACCCTTGCGTAAATTATTGGTTATGTTTATGATTGTCTCAAAATACTTAAATCACCACATACAAGCTCGTTTATTTTAAAAAACGAGCGTACAAATAATAACGAGTCTCTCAAAATTTTTAAAATAAAAATGAACAAAAGTTATAGAGGGTACTCTTTAGAAAAATGAAAGTCAAAAGGTACTGTATATTTTAACTTTATCACCTATTATTAAGTACAACGATACATCGGATAAACTAATCAATAAATATTAATTAAGTACAACGACACTTCGGATAAGGAATATCCAAAAAATAATATCCCAGTCTGTCGGGTGGGCTTTGGGTTTTTGTTGCCCACTATTCCCCCTGTTTTGGTAGGCAGGCAAAAATCGCTACCCACCTGACACCCGCTTGAATTTCACATTTCACGCTAAAGTTTTGCGAAGCGAAACTTTAGCGTGAACCGAAGGGAAGCTTCGCTAAATACAGTTTTTTAAGCAAATACTTTAGCCTGAAAGTGTGATATGGCAGGCTCGGATAATTATTTTTTGGGACGCCCTAAACTAATCAACATCTTGACTCCCTAACTCATCCCTCATTGTTAGACACAAGAAAAGCATAAAACTCTAAACCTTCATGCGTCATTCCGCAAAACTCTGATTGTTCGTAAAACCCCTTAGGGTTTTGCTTTAGTGCAAGGCTTTAGGCTTGCACTTTGTACTAAATCAATCCCGTCATCCTGTCATCCTGTTATCTAATTATAAAAATACCCGATTCTTCAGTTATGAGTGTTGTTACCGAAAATATTAAAAACGCCCTGCCAATAGGTTATCAATTACAAGAGTATTGTATCCAATCTATTCTTGGAGAAGGGGAATTTGCTATTACTTATCTTGCCCAAGATACCAAGCTCAATTCTCAAGTTGCACTCAAAGAGTATTTTCCTAAAGAGTTAGCCACTAGGGAAAATAGCTATAATGTTCGACACCAATCTCAACGATATGAAGACCATTTCGCTTGGGGTTTGGAGCGTTTTCTTGAAGAAGGGCAAAAGCTTGCAAACTTTCAACATCCTAACATTGTACGAGTGTTACGTTGTTTTGAAGCGCATTATACAGCCTATCTTGTCATGGAATATGAATTTGGGCAAAGCCTGTCAAGTATTTTAAAACGCCGAGAAAGGAGCCGAGAAAGGTTAACAGAAGCGGAAATCATGACCTTTTTGCCACCCTTATTAGAAGGTTTACAAGCGGTACACGAGGCAGGTTTTCTACATAAAGATATCAAACCTGATAGCCTCTATTTGCGTGACAAAAACAACACACCCGTTTTACTTGATTTTGGTGCGGCACGCTATGCTTTAGGCTCTTTTCTCGGCCGCATCACAACGATTGCTACTCCTGGTTATGCGCCATTTGAGCAATATCAAAAAGGTCACCAAGGCCCTTGGACAGATATTTATGCCTTAGGGGCAGTATTGTACCGTGCTATTGGTGGCACTTCTCCACCAGAAGTTTTAGAGCGGATTGATACCATCAAACGACGCTATCAACCCGATCCATTAGTGTCTGCCATAGAAATGGGTCACAAACAGTATTCTAAGTCTTTTTTGAAAAGTATTGATTGGGCATTGCAAATTGCAGAAGAAGATCGTCCCCAAACCGTTCAGCAATGGGGCCGATCACTTTGGCTTCAAAAACCGGGCCAAAAATTCAATTTAACTCAATTATATCAATCTATTATGCTAACCATTAAACAATTCAATCGGTGGCTTTTAGGCAGTATAATCCTCACCATTGGATTGAGTGTAAGCTACGTGTTTTATACGGAACAAAGCCTTGCAGAGTTACAGCAAAAAAATCAAGAATTACAAAGAGTGCAACAGCAATCCGCGGCAGAGAAAACCACCTTACAAACAGCGTTTGAAACAGTACAGGGGCAACTTGAAGAAGCACGTCAAGTGATAGAAACTAAACAACAGTTTTTAACACAATTACAAAATCAACACAATGTACTGCAACAAACTCTTGAAAAAAAACAGTGGCAACTTAAAAAGACATTGTTCCTTAAAGAAAAACGGAAAGCCGCGGGTGAAATCATTCATGATAAGGAAGAAAACGGTTATTATGGTCCTGATATGGTGTGGATACCTACAGGCAGATTTCGTATGGGGGATATTCAGGGTCAAGGTGAGAGCAATGAACAGCCGGTGCATTGGATCACTATCAAGGCTTTTGCAATAGGACGCTATGAAGTGACTTTTGCTGAATATGACCGTTTTGCGAACGCCACAGGTAGAAAAAAACCTTCTGATAACACTTGGGGGCGGGGTAGGCGGCCTGTCATTAATGTGTCGTGGTACGATGCTACTGCTTATGCGGGGTGGTTAAGTCAACAAACGGGCCATCAATATCGTTTGCCAACCGAGGCAGAATGGGAATATGCGGTCCGAGCGGGGACGCTGACTCAATATTGGTGGGGAGATGAGATCGATTTTAAACTCGCTCATTGTTATGATTGTAGCGATCAATGGGCCGGTAAAAAAACAACGCCTGTGGGATATTTCGCAGCCAACCCCTTTGGTTTACATGACACGGCAGGCAATGTTCGGGAGTGGACTTGTTCAGAATACGAGGAAAAATATACTGGCAAAGAACAAGATTGCATGACTCACACTAAGCGTTTTGGCTATCGTGTGGAACGTGGCGGTTCTTGGAGTCATCAAGCAAAAGAGATGCGTGTCTCTTCTCGTCACAAAAGCCTACCCGAAGCTCAGTACAGTAATGTCGGTTTTCGAGTGGTTAGGGAAGACTGATTAATGATTTTTGTCTCACTTCGTTACGGGATGGCCTTTTCAAGCCGATGATTTTTTTGTCATCTTTTTTCAGGTAAACGTTTTTGCGTGCAAAAACGTTTACTTGAAAGCCTATTCACTCACGATAGCTTTCCCCAAATGTTACCCGATTTCTAGGCACACATTTTTTTAATTAATTGATTTATCAGTCATTTATTAAGTGAGTCATTTGTTTTCGTAGAGACGCGATGCATCGCGTCTCTGTTTCGAGGCGGCCCAGGGCATGAGACGCGAAGCATCGCGTCTCTACAATGGAAACAATCTATTATCCCACTTTTTTGAATGAAAAATCAATAAATTATAGTTATTTTTATGAAGGCGGCAGCGATAAATCGTGCCATGCAGCATTTAGCGTAGCTGAAATACAGTTTAGTTGCCCAAGTTGCCCAAAAAAGACTATAAAATATATAAAATATTGAACAAGTAAACTTTTTTTGAGTTTTATTGATATTAAAATCGATAATTGATAATTGATAACTGAACATTGAATAAGGGTCAAATCTCTACCACAAACACCGAGCCTTGCGGATGATTTGGTTTGACAAAAATCGAACCACCATGAGCATCCACCGCCATCTTACAAAACGTCAATCCTAAACCAATTTGTGGTATACCTTCCTTTTTTAAATCAACTACCTCAAATTTTTCAAAAATTCTGCCGCGATAGGCTTCCGGAATGCCAGCCCCTTGATCAATCACTTGCATACATAAATGTGGCTTCAGATCGTCATTCTGCATCATAGTTAAACTCAAGGTGACCGTTGTACCGCTCGGTGAATACTGCAAAGCATTGGCAAGCAAATTAGCAATCACGCGGCGAAATAAATTACGGTCCACAGACATTTGTAGCGGCGGCTCTGGTAATGTTAATTTCAGATTAATACCTTTAGAGTGTGCGATAATGCTAAAGTGTTTTTCGGCATCTAAAACCAATTGATTAATGTTTGTTATTGAAGGATTTAAACGCAGAGAGTGATGTTCCATTTTAGCCAACATCAACATATCGTTTACAAATGAATCAAGACGATCAGCCGCCATGCGAATCATTTCCAGATGTTTGAGTAATGGTGCATCTGTAATCTTTTCTTCCATTAAAGTGGCATGCAACAATACGGAAATAATGGGACTGGACATATCATGCACGATCATATTCGACAACTCTTCGCGCAGACGCATCATCCTTTGAAGTTCATCGTACTGACGCTTAATTCGTAACATAGAACGTACTCGCGCTCGCAACTCTAGTTTACTTACCGGCTTTTGTAAAAAGTCATCAGCACCCGCTTCAATACCTTTACCCAACACTTTTTTACTATCCAAAACCGTCACTAAAATAATGGGAATATGTTGAAACTGGTTATTAGCTTTGATGCGGCGACACACCTCAAAACCATCTATCTCCGGCAACATTAAATCAAGGATAATCAAATCAGGTGTTATTTCCGGCAATTTTTCAAGCAATTCTTTACCATCCCTTAACAACGTGAGATCGTAATTTTCAATTTTCAACATAGATTCCAGTTGCTTTCGCATACTGAGTTCATCATCAACAATCAAGATTTTACTGCGCGGTATCATGCTAGAATCCTTTTGGTGGCTTAACAATGATAAAAAATAAGGGTTTTTACATTTAAAATAGCCCTATTAATCTAATTTTACCTATAGATATTCAGATAATTATTTTCAAAGTAGAGACGCACGGCCGTGCGTCTCTATCAATGCGACGAACGCGACTTTGCGCCTTTGCGTGAGATTAAAAATGCCACCCTTTTTGAAATTATTTTTCTGAAAATCTGTTTGTTCGATAATCATGTTGGCATTAGACATCACTAAATCTCAAGAATCTCAAGGTGTTGAGAACTGATGTGATAAGTGATAATTGATATAGAGGAATGGTGGAAAAGCGGGTTTGATATTGATGAAAAAAACAATAGGTTAGTCGGCCCGCTTGTCCACCAGACAAGCCTTTCCATTTTTAACAAAAATGGCCTCGTTTTGAAGTCAATTCTGAAAAAACTTGTCAATTATACCTTTTTTGGGATGTGAACATCAATATCTCGCTCATTTTAAATGAGCGAATAGACACTTGAGCGAGATAGTTATTAGGCAGGATAGCGATTGAGAAGAATTTTTTCAACTTTATCCAACAAATCATCAGGAGACACAGGCTTGATCATATAGTAATCGCAACCCACCTCAAGTGCATAGTTTTGATCTTGCACTAGGGTAGAAGCTGACAAGGCAATGATAGGTTTTGTAAAATTTTGTGCGCGTAATTGTTGTACAGCTTCATAGCCATTAACCACCGGCATTTGCATATCCATTAAAATCAAATCAGGCTGGATTTGCAGTGCTAAATCGACGGCTTCACTCCCGTCACTCGCCTCAAACACGGTATAACCGCCATCTTCCAAATAGATTTCCATCAAAGTACGGATATCCCAGCTATCATCTGCAATTAGAATTTTAGCACAAGTCGTTTCAGATGCTTCCTCACCACTTGATGCCGGATATTGTTGTGCAATGGAAGCCTGTATAAAACCATTGAATATAGAACCTTCTCCGGGTGAAGAGTCAACGGTCAATTCTCCCCCCATCAATTTCACAAGATGATGACTGATTGCCAATCCCAATCCCGTACCTGGGACTGCTAGAGCGGTATGTTCACGGTGAAAAGGCGTAAAGATTTTTTGCTGTGCTTCTTTTGAAATACCCGGGCCACTGTCTGCAACCGAAAATGCTATGTGTCCTGTTTCCCAACCGATCGTAAGCCGCACAAAACCTTTCTCAGTAAATTTAATGGCATTGCTAATCAGGTTAATTAAAACTTGCAGAAAGCGCAATTCATCAATCATCACTCGCGCAGGTAAGTTGCCTTGAATATTGATTTCAAATGCCAAGCTTTTTTCTTGTGTACTTGGAAAAAACAAAGATTTTAAATTCGCAACCAATTGTTTTACATCACAATTCCTCATCTGCAAAACAACTGTTCCTGCTTCTAGCGTCGCTTGATCGAGGATATTGTCAATCAATGACAATAAATGGTTCGCATTGTTTTTAACACGGGTCAAATAATTTGCTTCACGGGCATCAGCCTCTTTAGCTTCATCAAGCAACTTGGTATAACCAACAATTGACGTTAATGGGGTGCGTAACTCATGCGACAGCGTCGCAATAAAGCGGCCTTTAAGTTCGCTTGCCTGTTCGAGTTGACGTTTTTCTTCAGTCAACTGTTGACGTGTCGTTTCCAATTCTTGTAGTAATTGATTTTGCCGATAAGTCAATATACTCAGTTCATTAACCTGTTGCTGCATTTTTTGCTGTTGATCGTGTTCACCAGTGGCATCAAACATCAAAACATAAGTACCCTTATCTAAAGGGACAATATGCACATGGGCACAACGCCCCCCACCTACACGGACAAATTGCAACACTTGGCTATGAGGAATATTCAACATCCCGTCAAGAAAATCCACCTGTTCAATTGCCGGCCGCTTGGCTATCAAATTAGTCAACCCATAATGTTGAGGATATCCCCCCCAATCAACTAAATCACCATGCTTATCAATATGTAGATAAGTCATGATCCTTTCTGCCATCCATATTGAACGGAGGTACTTAGCAATGCTTAAAGGGATTGTGGCCATTTTTTTGTTCTCTGAGGCATTCTAAAGGAATCGGGAATAGACTGCTTTGAGTCTAGTACAACTTCGTTAAGCGTGGCTAATTAATAACAAAAGGTTCGCAAAGCTTAAATAAACGACTAAGGAATATCAAAAAAATAAATTATCCTGCAGGGCTACTCTATGCACACAAATTATTTGTAACAAACTGTCGGCTCACGCAGAGCCGCAGAGCCGCAGAGAATGAGAGAACTTAAACAAACCGGCTTGAATTGCCTTTTGGGATAATTATTTTTTTGGAACTTCCTAACTAGAAAATTTCTGGAATCAACTCGAAGGCAACTGGTGAGCCTACGATTAAAAAAGAAATAAACGCTAAAGACGCTAAAGACGCTAAAGACGCTAAAATTGAGAAAAAATAAAATCTTTGCGTCTCTTGCGTCTCTTGCGTCTCTTGCGTTAATATTCTGGTGAGAGTTCCATAATTAACGCCCTCTTTTTGGGGATTGGCCTTCTGTCTTTTTCATATCGTCATGTTTTAGACTATCACTCTCCTGAACACTTTCTCAATAGGAAGACGAATATCCATGATTTCATCAATGATTTCACCATTTTCCATGCCAACCGTTTTAGTCACGATTTGTGTTCCCGTTTGTGAATAAAGCTTAATCACTCGAATGGAAGGCATCACTAACCAACACGATTTAACCCCTAGCGAGAAATAAACTTTGATTTTAGATAATAAATCGCTAATGGCTTGTCTTGGTGAGAGGACTTCAATAGCCAA
>JAYQWI020000184.1:0-5313 GCA_035871815.2 Candidatus Parabeggiatoa communis | reverse complement strand
GTTGAAATCCATAATGAGTCCGTTGCCAAAAGTCTGTCTCTGGTTTGGTTGTCATCATTAAACCGTGATCAAGACGATACGTCGGTTCATTAAACCAATAAAAGTCTTCAGGTATCGTAAGGATTTTTGTGAAATCAATTTTCATGATGTTATAGCGTTTCCCTTTTGCATGAACCGAAGGTCAGCGAAGCTAAATACAGCCTTCGTAGGGGCAAGCCCTTGTGGTTGCCCAGGGCACCGTCAATAGTAAAAAGCATAAATTATAAGTGACGGTTCATATATCGTTATTAAATCAACAACTTATATCGGACTTTGACGGGGCCCTGTGTGGTTGCCCTTTTTGTATTTAACCCAATCGAAAAATATGACATATTATAGTAAAAGAATACCAATGAAGGCGTCTTTTGCGTTAAATCCGATGAAACGGAATAGACTTGTCCGTAAATAAAATTTGAGCTAATAAAAAAAATTACTTAAAATCCAATAACCCTTATTATCGGACAACTCTAATAACTAACTATTTTATTTGTTTGATTGAACGTCTAGCTCGGTATAATTCAATGATGATAGTCGTATTTGTTGTGACAATTGAACTAACCACTCCCCAGTTGAATAAAAAGGCACCAAAGAAAACCAGGCTACTAGCACTTGCTAATACAGCAAGGGTTTTTTTCTGTTCTGAGAGCAATTTGTCTGAAATAACCAATAATTCCGGTAAATGAGTCAGAGTGCCATCCATGAGGATCACTTGAGCGACATCAGTAGCAACAGCGGTTGCGCCATGTAAGGAAATAGAGACATTAGCCTTTTTCATAGCTATTGCATCATTAATTCCATCTCCTACAAAACAAACTTTTCTCCCTTGTTTTTGCAACTCTTCTACAATTTTAGCTTTATCTTGAGGTAAAACATTGAAAAAACATTCTTTGATTCCTAACATCTTTGCTAAATATTCGGTGGGTTGCTGATGATCCCCTGAAACAATAGCAATATGTTTGATGCCCGAATTTTTTAAATGATGCACAATATCCTTCACCCCAGCACGAATCTTGGTTTTAATCTCAATCACTCCAAGAATTTGATGTGCTAAAGCCACCATGATAGCTGAATGCCCCTTCTGATGAATTTGCATCATTTCATCTTGTATTTGGCTTGAAATAGAAATATCCTGCATTTCCATAAAACGGGCACTACCCACAAAAATCACGTCATTCTCTATAGAGACTTTGAGGCCATGCCCAAGTTCGTATTTAGAATCATCGAGCTTAGGTAGCGTTATTTGCAATTCTTGTGCTTTGCTGAGAATGGCTTTAGAAATCGGATGGGCTACTTTCTGTTCAGCCGCTGCAGCGTAACGCAAAATCTCATTCTTACTATACCCATCGTGAAAAGTGATGATTTCTCCTACTTCAGGTTGTTCTTCTGTTAAAGTGCCTGTTTTATCAAATAGGATGGTATCGACTTTCTTCAATTCTTCCAATGAACGTCCATCTTTGACCAAAATACCCGTGTGAAACGCCATGTTAAGATGATTCAGTGCTTCAAGAGAGGTAAACAATCGAAGACGATTACCGGGACTGCAACTAATGATAGCGGTTGCTGGAGAAAGTCCTACAAAAGGCAATGCCGCAGCGCCTATATATAACAAAGGAGCAGCAGCACTGTCAGCCCATTCATCACCTTTTAAACGAAGTTGGGTCTTAAAATCTGCTGTTTGTTCCAACATTTTTCCAAGTTTAGCCGCTGTCGTCTCATCTCCGGTACTTTTCACTTGCACTTGAAGACGACCACTTATCACGATGGTACCCGCAAAAACAGGACTACCAGGTTCTTTTTCTGCCGGTGCTGACTCTCCCGTCAAGGCATGTTGGTCAACCATAGCAGCACCACTAATAACAATACCATCAATGGCAATCACCTCGCCGGTACTGGTGATCACAATATCTCCTTTGCAAATTGCTTTCAACGGAGTTTCATATTCCACGCCTTCCCTTAAAACCCATACCTTTTCTGGCGGTTGCCCCCAAACTTGGGTGAGCATTTTTTTAGAATTATCCCGAGTTTTGGCAACTAATTTACTACTAATAAGATAAAAGCAGGAATCAATAGCTGCTAAAAAATAAAAACCTTCAAACACACAGACTAATGTAACTAATGCTTTAAGTATATCATTGCCAATTTTTTTATTTCTAATGGATTCCTCAGCTTTAGCAAAATTCGGAATAGAACTATATCCCAATAGAGAACAACAAGATAAGGCAATAAAACGAGACCTATTTGCAAATAAAGATAACACTAATGAAACGCCACCCACTTTCAAATAGTGATTCGCTTGTTTTTCATCTTCACTGATTTCTTGTTCTTTTTGATAAGTAACTACAGTAGAGGTAGAATTTTTTAATTTTTCTATATTGGTTTGTTCTATTTTCTGTTTTGCTTTAGAACGCGATTCTTTAACAATTCTTGCCCCAACATAGGTGGCAAGCATGATTCCAACGCCTGCTAACATATCAATTTCCTAAATTATCATGCTCATATTTTACTTAACAAACAAAGTTTCTGAAATAATTCATTTTGTTAAATGAGCTTTTATAATGGTATCAAAAACTTGAACATTGAGTATCACTTAATGTTCAAGTTTTAGGTTTTGATTAAAATTCCAAAGAGTTCACTTTTTTCCAGCGAACACCTTATTGGTTTATGTATTTTTTGTAAAATAGTCAATATACCAACTAACGGTATGAGTCAGCCCTGCCTTTAAATCAATTTGTGGTTGATAACCTAATTGGGAGAGTTTGGTAATATTGGGACAACGCCGTGTGGTACCGCCTGGACGTAATGTGCCGGGAATAATGTTGATGTTGATGCCAAGAATCTGGCCTAATTGTTCAATCAGTTCACGTATACTGGTTTCTTTTTGAGTACCCAGATGATAGATTTCGCCAGCATGGCCTTTTTCTCCACATAATAAAATGCCACGTACTGCGTCATCAATATAACAAAAGGCGCGGGTTTCTTCACCGTTACCTTGTATTGGGAGATCAATGGATTTTTTGGTGAGGTTGTCAGAGAGTTTAACAATTTTAGCGACGAGTTCAGGAATCACATGTTCAAAACCCATATTGGCACCGTAAATGTTATGTGGGCGAAAAATCACCGTCTCAAGTCCACGTTTCCCACCATAATGTAGGGTTAATAATTCACTGGCAATTTTGCCACCGCCATAACTAAAACGGGGATTCGTCATATCTGGGATCATGATCCGTTCTGATTCTGGCGTGGGTATTTCAGAAGGGGTATTATACACTTCGCTGGTACTGGCTAAAATATAGCGATTCACTTTAGCCGCGATAGCCGCTTCTATCGTATTTATGGCTCCTTTGATGCCCACTTCTAATACTTCATCAGGCCGTTCATAAAAAAATCGGGTGCCGTTAATGTAAGCCAGATGCCAAACCATTTGACAGCCTTCAGTGGCAGCGTGTACCACTTGAGCATCGCGGATATCCCCTGACACAAATTCTATCTGATCTTGTATGTCAGCCAGTCGTGTCAAGCTGCCCCGTGAATTATCATCCAGTACACGCACCTGATATCCGTTTGCCACTAATTGATGACACAATGCGGCACCAATAAAACCACTTCCTCCGGTAACTAATACTTTCATGATAAACCCTTCAAAGCTGAAGCTTGATAAAAAATTTGGTTAATATGACAGACATTCCAGATATCAACAATCCAAGTATTTGGGTTTTTCTTGGCAAGTGAATATAAGACTTCATCATAACCCGTATGATTAACCGCCACAAAGATACAATCAACATTAACAAGGGCCTTTTCTATAGGCCAATTGCGTAATTCGCCATTATGCTCATCTTTGATGGGATTGGGTAAATAATGATCACTGATACGCACTTCAAGGGGTAATTCCCGCAGAATATAACGATAGAGTTTTGGGGCTAAACTATCACGCATATCATCGGTATCCGCTTTGAAAGTATAGCCCAGTACGGCCACAACCTTATTACGAATTTTGGTTCGCTTCAAAAAATGTTGGACTAGAAAATTGGGCATATATTCATGAATTTTCCAGGCCGACAGAAACATATCTGAATAAGGCACTTTTTCATTAAGCATCCCAAAATCTTTACGCAAACAAGTGCCGCCAGTCAAGCCTGGTTTAGTGATATGATTTCGAGGATAGTTATAGTTAGCCAATTCAATAATTTCGTAAATATCGGCCCCTAAATCATCGGCCACCAAGGCTAATTGGTTAGATAAGGCAAAATGAACATAACGGGTGATATTGTTCGATAATTTAACCAGTTCAGCGGTAATATAATTGGTAAATAATAATTCGGAAGTTAACACTTCAAATAGCGATTTTGCCATTTTTCGGCTTTTTTTATCTTCTGTACCAATGATTTGCGGTAATGTGCGGAGTTCTTGATAGGCCTTTCCTTCTACGATACGTTCTGGACAAAAAGCCAACATAATCTCTTTACCCACTTTTAGGGCAATATGGTGCTTAATCCAACGGCGTATAAAACGGGTTGTTTTGGGGGCTACTGTACTACGAAGACAAATCAATTGTCCAGCAGTCAAGTGTTCAGATATACTTTTTAAGACTTGTTGAATCTGCCTCAGATCAGTTTCTATATGATTATTTAAGGGCGTACCCACAGTGATAATAATATTGTGTACTTTTTTGATGATCTCAAAATGCTCATACACTTGGAATTTTTGAGTGGCAATGAGGGCATCATAACCCGGTTCATAAAAAGGCATTTTACCACTGTTAATGGTTTCACGTAGTTGAGTATCTCTATCTATACCAATAGCTGTCAAACCCGCTTCGATAAAGGATAATCCTAAGGGTAATCCCACATGCCCTGTTCCAATAATACAAACATCATATTCAAATGAAGCCAATGTTTTAATTTTCCTCTTAAAAGTAAAAAAACCGATTTGTTTACAATTTGAACTGCCATTAATTAAGTTAAGCCTGGGCGAACACGCAGCTGCGCCCTTTTAAATATGGTGTGCCCAAAATCCGTTATAATCATGACATTTTTAAAGGTTTTAGTTCAGGCACTCATTATACAGTTCTTCATGATTTGCTAATTCAAAATTAGCAATTAGCCGAAACGATTATCCACAATAATTTTCTTCTAAAATTTGAGCAATTTTTTCGGTTTCTCTAGCATTCCTCCCCGTTGTTTGAATGATTAGTCCGTATCCTGGTGTTGTCCAGATAAGCACTATTTCAATTTTTCCGTCTGTATGAATTTTTCTGATAACATTAGTTCATTT
>JAYQWI020000183.1:0-4112 GCA_035871815.2 Candidatus Parabeggiatoa communis | reverse complement strand
TCAAAAGCTGGGCAAGTATGCAAAGCAATAGTTATCCGCAGCATATTGCTCACCCTACTACTGTCAACTGTCAACAAAGAAGAGGAAATAAATCTCATGATAAAAAAAATTAAGCAGTTTATTGCATTAACTGCTATGATTATCGTCACTACGACAACAGCAGAAACATTACCTATATGCCAATCGGGTTTATGTGAAAACTTGGAGAACAGCCAAGAAGTTTGTGCTGGTCGCCAAGAGGCTTTGACACCTTTGGTTGTTGATCCAACAAGCTCTTGTATGTGCGACTGTGCTGCTATATTGGTTAACTCCAACGAGACTCTGAGCCTCATTGCTCAGAAACGAACTGTGAAAGTCTTGCCGCATATCCAAGTCGAAGCTCCCCTTTCATACTTGCACGGTTATGAAAAAGTCACCAAGCCTTATAACTACAGTGCGCCAACCGGCTGGGTGATCCTAGATGCGGTTTTTGAAAAAACCTATCAAAATGGTGATGCTGGCCTTATTTTTCTGAATAAACACCAGAATGGTTTTGATTTGTTGTCTGATGACGATATCAAGGGGGCTTATGACGCTACCATTGCTTACCTGCATCAACAAGATTTACCAAAATACCAGCAAACTCGTCTAACTCGCAAGATAGAAAAGAAGCGAAGGGCCCATCGAAAAGCCCTCTTTAAAGCTAATATTGGTTTCAGTGCGATTGACTATGCCGTCTATGCTCAAGGAGCGGGTTATTATCGCTGGCAACCTGCAAAAATAAAGGGGTATTTGAAAGTGACCGAGCTGTATGTAGGCAATGATGCTCGTAGTTTACAAAACGCTTTAATACACTATGTCGATCAGGAGGTTGTTGCTTTGCAACAACAATAAAGGAGAACAAGCGTCCCGTGAATAGCTGGGCTTTAAGCTGGGGTGTGTCTGTTGAGCAAATTTTTGGGTTTCTTTTTCACCCTATTTACTGAAGGGAGGGATGGTGGGCAAGCGGGCGGTAAGATAGAAGGTTATTGTTGAGTTCATTGCCGCCCGCTTACCCACCCTACAATCTGGGTTGAAAAAAAGTTAGCCAAAATATCTGATACTCGATCATCAAGTTTTTGAGGTTATTTGGCTTTGCGACAATCTATTTTTGAGCCTTAAAATAAGCAACTAATTGATTTTTAATGTTATTTTATTTTCAATACCTAAAATTATATTTATTTTAAAATCAAATACTGATAAAAAACGTGATCATCAAGTGATATTTAACACCCAAGCTTTAAGCCCAGTTTGTTTATTTATGGGGAATGAGTCATGAAACATTCTCATTTTCTAATCATTCTTCTCGCTTTTTTGTGTTGGAGTCAATCAGTCATCTCCACGATTCAAGAACCGCTTGAAATTTTTTCCCCTTGTTCTCCAACGTTATGTGAAAACCTCCAGCGAGATATTAAATCACTATGCAGGGCTTTACATCATTTTTCTGTGCCGTTAATTATAGCTGATCCCGTTTCAACTTGTGCTTGTCCCTGCATTCAGGTACTAAAAGGACAAAAACTTGTTTTAGATATTTCCCCTATGATCCATTCGAGTCGGCGTTTTATACAAATCTATCTCGTTAACCATGAGCTTTATGAAGTACTATGCAGATATATCAAGATTAAAGCATTTTATATCAATGGCAAAAATGAATCTATCGGTTATCGGGAAGTCTCTTTACAAAATATCCGCATCCCTTCTAACCATTTGGAACTACAATTGGATACTGGTAAAGAATTGATAGAAATGTTGGAAATCGAATATAGCAATCCTTCTATTTCCAAACTTGATCCAAACGTTGACTATGATTGTTTTTACTAAACTTTTATCAATCACGACTATACTCGGGGCGGGCATAAACTTTCAGGCAAAAGTTTTTGCGCGCAAAAACTTTTGCCTGAAAAACTTTTGGCAACCCCAGGTTGCCACCTTCATCGTTATACATAAGTCAAAATGCAATCAAAACGTTGTAGGGTGGGTAGAGCTGAGCGAGCGTTAAACCCACCGCTCCGCAAATGATGGGTTTTGCTACGCTGGCCTTCGGCTCGATTTGCTGCGGTCTACCCACCCTGCAAAATAATATGGCGCAAATGGTGGGTTTCGCTCCGCTCCGCTCCACTCTACCCACCCTACAAACTAAAATTTTATCAATCACAACTATATTTTAGGAGGTTTATGTGCATGAAATCTAATGCCATTATCATACTAGGATACCTGGCTATCCTTTTCTCAAGCTCGGTGGCTCAGGCTGAAGCGATTTTAGAAAATAGTTTTACTCTACAGCTTGGCCAGGAAACGGTGACTTTCTATCCAGATAGGGATAGTCAGTATCAGTATTACTATCTTCCCCTTAAACCTCGGTTAACAACCAGAAAACACGGTCATTTGGGGCAAGTTCCCCAGTTTCAGTTTTTGAAATATAACTTTGCTGTCCGTCATAATCAATCGATTATAGGCGGTATTTTGCAGATGACTTTGACGGTGTCTTTACCTGACGGTTTGTTAGAGGAGGCTAAAGCTCAAATAGCCCAAATGAAAGGACTTAAACAAAAACGGGTGAGAATTGGCATGATTAATATTGCTGAGGCTAAGCTGGAATTTGCGGTGACTGGGGGGGAAGGCGGTCAATTTGTCACCAGTTACCTTGGTCAAGGCCCCACTATTCGTCATGCTGGTGAAGTCGCGCCGATTGTTATCGATCTCACTGCACAAGGGGCAGCAGTCTATCAAAAAATGATGACGGGAACAGCTGGTTTAGCGGTGAATTACGCCTATACCTATACGGGTTACACGCCAGAAATTGATGTGAAAGTGACTGGCGATTGGGATAAAGTTTATGAACATTACTCACGGAATGCTCAAGCGCGTGCCATGGTGAATTTATGGTGGACTAAAGCCTCGTATGAGGGCAATTGGCAGAAGGTGCGTGACGATTTAGTCGATAATGCCGATATTAAGATTGAGTGGCGTAACAAGCCAGATTACACTAAACCAGAAGGCAAGCGCCTGATTGATCTGATTGAAGAAACGATCTTAATGCGGATCACAGAAGCCGTTTTAACTCAAGAAGCGCCAAAAACAGATGAAAAACCAGCCGTTCCTGCCCAAGCAAAGTTGGATAAAGGGTGGTTAGGTAGCTTTGGTTATGCCGTTAATGTCAAGGAGGTCAAAAAACGGCGTAAAGGGCATATCCAGTTTTATTATCACTCCTATCAGAAGATAAGCGTACCGGGTAATAAAACGGGTGATACCCTCAGTGTTAAACCGCCCAACGAAGAAATCAGGAAGATGATGTTCGTAAAAGTTGAAAAAGATGATTTTTTCAATACCTTAAAAGTGAGTACCAGTGCTGGTGGCCTCAATCCTAGGCCTTTTGGCATCCTGAGCCTTAAGTATGTTTTGACGGGGGGGGATACCACCATTGAGCAAGTGTATGTGCCTGGGCGAATGGGAGTCAATTTGGTACCGATTGATGCTGATGAAGCGTCTTTTATGCCGGTTTATTTTGCCAACCCAAATAGTCAATATCGAATGAGTTATCATCTGGAACTGACTAGTCAACAAGGCATTCAAATCAAAACGATTCGTTGTCGTGAGATTGATTTGATACGTCATGGTATTGTTGGGTTGACTTTTGAGCCCGAAAAGTCGGGTATTGATTTTGTGGAAGTGGATGCGAGAGACATTATTTTTCAAAAGGAAGCGCAATATAAGGATAAGACGTTGGACCCAAAAGCATTACCTAAATCAATTACTGGCATTTTAAGGCAAGGGCCGCGATCTCTACGCATTAAGCTCAGTGCAGATAATAAGGATGCTCCCATTATTTGGCCCGTTTGTAGCAATGGCACAGCGATTAAAGCCATTATTCAGGCCAAGGGGTATCAGAAAAATGCGCGTATACGCCCGTATGTTCATAACGAGCGCGAACTGTCCAAATTGCCAAATGACTTGAGGCTTTCTCTTTCAAACGAGGATTTTTTGGATAATTGAGTTCCCTGAAGATTGGGCGAACACGCAGGTTCGCCCATCATCGTTATACACAAATATTTAAAAGGTAATTCTTTGTAGGGTGGGTAGGAGCGTAGCGGAAA
>JAYQWI020000182.1:0-4766 GCA_035871815.2 Candidatus Parabeggiatoa communis | reverse complement strand
TCTCCTGAACGCCTTTATTTGGTATTGTCTAAAAGCCTAAATTGAATCGGTTTGTCACCATTATAAATAATAGTCCCATTCTTGCTGAAACGATAACCAATATACACAGTGTATTCACCAACTAGGGGAGTCATCGAAATCGGTATATCCAAGGTATTGGGTAAGGCTTCAAAATAGTGATTGGCTTGCAAGTCACTTATGTCACCATTCCAAATTCTCCACTCATTATCAACCCGCATTTCAAAACCATTTTCTGTTGATTGAACAATGAGCAGCTCAACGGATTGTCCAATATGTTCAAAATCAGGCGTGATGGTAAACAGAATGTCTACAGGTTCATCAACCTTTGCAACTAATGGGGCCGTTTTCTCTTTTATTGGGCTGATTCTCGCGTCAAAATGAGTCGTACTGGTTACTGAGTTGCCTTCGTTGTCTATTCCGGTTGCCCTACTCTCAACTAACACTTCAAATCGTACCCCCTCTCCCAATGTGATAGCCTCCTCTTCCAATTGAACATCAGCACCGATTATCACATTATCAAGTAAGCTATCGGGTTTAACAGTGAGATTGATTAACCACGCTGGGGCATCCTTCATACCTTTGATTTCGCCCGCTATCAGGCCATTGATAATACGGGTATCTGGCCCAAGTAAGACATCAACAAAGTAACCCCCCACTTCACTGTTATTGACAATCGTGCCGCTCAATATGCCCGTTATTTCACCCTTATCATTACGGCCCGTAATAGAACCGCCAACAAATTCAAAGTCTTCCATCAGGCCTTCATTTTTGATATAACCCGTGACTTCCCCACCTTTTAAATGCCCTTCTGGTGTAATGTGCAAATTAGAGACTAAGCCCTCATTAATCAGTAAGCCGTCCAAAACCGCATTGGAAAGACTACCGTATTCATGCACTTCTAGTTGACTGATGGTACGTCCAGCGGCATGACAAACACCCATCAATACATCACTTGTTGGGCAGGGCGTGTAAGTGGTAACTGAAGTTGTTGTGAATTGGATAGGTTCTGTCAACGTCGTGTCAGTCAAGCTTGTCTCAACAGGCGTTGTCGATCCTGATAACACCGTATTTGTACTGCTATCTTGATTGTCAACATCAGTCGATTCGGGTAAGGCTGTAGAAGGATTTATATTTGTCGCGTCAACAGGCCCTTGCGTATTATTGGCCGGTTGTTCCACTAAACTGATCTGACCAGTCGTTCCTGTGGAACTGTCTTTAGAATCAGAGACTTGTATATTACTATCGCTTATTGCAGAACTTGTTGTGCCCGAATGGGTAGGGCTATTAGTCTCACCAGACTGCGATACTGTACTATCAGTGGTGTCTAAATGTGTGCCATCAGAATGGGTAGGGCTATTATTATCAATCGTTCCAGACTGCGGTACTGTCGTATCTGTTGTCGCCGTTGTTGTCGCCTCAGAATGGGCATTGCCCTGATCGGCCTCTCCAGCATCCGGTGTCACGCTTCCATCCGGTTTTCCTTCATTCTCATTTTCAACGATCTGTGTCGTTGTATCATCCGATGGCGCATCTGGTTGACTTGGCGTTGAAGGTTGAGTTGGTGTTGAAGGTTGGCTTGGCGTTGAAGGTTGGCTGGGTGTTGATGGTTGACTTGGTGGCGTTGTCGGTTGATTGGGTATGGGGGCTGGAGTTGGCGGTTTATTTTCTTCAACGGGTTTTTCTTTCATATTCTGAAACGCAGCCATTATAATCGGATCAACAAGGGCATTCCATTCAGCCCATTCCTCTGGTGATGCGTCATCAGGCGGCGGTTCGGGTATAACCGTACAATCTTGTCCCACAGATTGAAAATAGTCACACCAAAAATCAATAGCCGGTGTCGTCTCTTGGGCCTGTGCTAAAGTGGATAAATCACACATAATAGCTAGGCCTATAACACTAATTGGTTTAATAAAACAGTTAGAATTAAACATATTGTCATTTTCCAATTGTCTGAATCAAAATTAGACTTCGTTACTTCGTTTCAGAATTTAAGAATTAACAGAATAAAATCCAAACACCCCATTCTGAAAATTCTCTCATTCTCAAAAAATTAGAATCAGAATTGACAGAATTTAAGAATTAACAGAATAAAACCCAATCAACTGGGCCCATTCTGAAAATCCTCTCATTCTGAAAATTCTGATTCAAACATTATTTAAGGTTATCTATGCAATTGCTATCAACCTTGATCGGCGCAAACACTTTAATATCTTTCTCACTAATCAACTGTGCAATCTCAGCCAATGCCGCTTCTGTCTCGGCATTGTCATAAGGCAAGGAATCGGTGACAAATACAAAACTCCCTCTGGGTTTGATGTGTTTCACGGCTATCAAGGAAGCCTGAGCAGAAGCTTCTGGACATAAACCGCCCCCACTCGCTTCAAGACGTTCCAGTGCCATTAGCAGTAGATCAAGATCATCAGTAGCCGCTTCTAATTTGATTTCGTTTTCATCTCTGAAACTGACAATGGCTATAAATAAAGGTTGATCCTCATTCGCAAAGCCTTCTATCAGCAGTTTCTTTACCACTCTGATGATACTGTTTAACATGGGTTTCATGCTATTAGTGACATCCAAGGCAATCACACCATCGACTTCAACATCACCAAAATCAATTTTCGTCTTGACTTTATTGATATGGCCTTCGTAATTATCGGCTGTCACTTGCAGTAAGGAAACCAGTTCAAGCATGATGATATCTTCAAGCACTGTCTCCATCACCACCGTCACTTCACTGATATCATTGATATCAGCAACGCTTAATTCGCCAATCGGACAATTCAGTGTCGGCCAATTGCTGGTATCACAAATATGGCTTTCTGAAGTCGTCGTCACAAATTCAGGCCTTAATTCATCTGGCAACTGCATTTTAAAATGAACACCAGTCGCCCGTATTTCAGGTGCATTGTCATTCAACTCAATATCGCATTCATAATGCAGAAGGCCACCTAATACGATTGGGTTAGGATTCCCTTCACAAAAAACCGATAAATAAGGTTGAATCGGTGTATAGCGTTTTGCGACATCGATATTAGGATAATTGGAATACAATGTGGCGACGTTTTTGAGAATAGGGTAAGGGCCTAAAAGTTCGCTGAGTTCTAAATAAAGCTCTACTTTAATCTCTGCCATCGCGCCAATCGGTAATTCGGGCAAAATACAAGTCGTTTCATTCTCATCACTGACAATCCCATCACATGTCACATCGCCCAAACCTCGAATCTTAACCAACTCGGTATTTTCTGGAATACTGTAAACAATAGACGCATCCGTTGCGACGCGATCACCGCCATTAATGGCTGTGATGCTAAACCTGAATTTTTTACCTTGTTCAGCGGGTTTTTTAAAATCGACTGGGATAATTCTGATCTTAAATTCACTTAAAACGGATATTTTGAGTTCAGTGATCCAATCTTGATTACCCACTTCAAAATCCTGTCCCATAAAAACAAAATCTTCTTTTTTAGCAATGAGGTTATAGCGCCCTTCCGGCAAATCAATGATTTCCCAATAGCCGTTTGAATCCGTTATTGCAAACGCTCTTTTGTCCACTTGCACCATTGCATCCACGATAGGATTACCCTGTTTATCAAGAAGCCTACCATTAATCGTGTAGAGAAAGAGGTTCGTTTCAACATCAATCAGATTACCGCTATCATCGTAAGTGTAATTGATGAATTGCTTAGAGTCGTAATTCACCGAAGTCAAACGATTCAGGTTATCGTAAGTGTAGTTGATGGCATAACTTGAAGTCATCAAAATCATGCCGATGATAGCCACAAGGGCTTCTGATAGTTTCTTCATGTGTAGGTGCCTCTATTTTGTTTGAATTAATGGGATGAATTTTGGCCAACAATTTGTTGGCTTTTTTAACTGGCGAGTAAAATACAGACCACTTGTGAAAGGGTGGGCGCTGCGAAGCTACTGCATCCATAAAAATACCTCTGAAAATAATTTTGTCAATTCTCAAATGTTTGAATCAGGATTCACAGGATTATAGGATTAACAGGATAAAAACAGTCTGAATCAGGATTCACCAGATTATAGGATTAATTGGATAAAACCTTTAATCCTGAAAATCCTTAAATCCTGAAAATCCTGATTCAGACATTATAGGATTACCGGATAAACCTCAATAAAACCCAGAAACTAATCCTGAAAATCCTTAAATCCTGAAAATCCTGATTCTAATTTGTGGTGGGCAACAACGTTGCACACTCTACATGGCTACGCTCTTTTATATTGTAGGGTGGGTAGAACGAAGTGAAACCCACCAAAACCATGCCATCAATAAAAAAAGATGATGACATTGAATTGATTGGGTAAATGGTGGTTTGCAGCGAAGCTTCTACCCACCCTACGATCGCTGCCTCCATAAAAATACCTCTGAAAAAAATTCTGTCAATTCTCAAATGTCTGAATCAGGATTCACCGGATTAAAGGATGAACAGGATTAACTGCAACAACCTCATCCTGAAAATCCTTAAATCCTGTGAATCCTGATTCAGACAAAATGATTCAGACAGCCAATTTGTGGAGGGCAACAAAAAGACGTTGCACACCCAACATGGCTACACAGCTAGTTCAACCTTATCCCATTGTTTAAGAACCATTTGTGCATTAAAAGCAAAAATATTATTCTCTCTACTCAGTTTTTCTAATGCTTCCCTTGCTTTTGATTCGTTACTTATGAGAAGGTGAGTTGCAGCCCAACATTGAACAGAGGGATTTTTATCTTCTAT
>JAYQWI020000181.1:0-13488 GCA_035871815.2 Candidatus Parabeggiatoa communis | reverse complement strand
TCATTAAAAAGTTCAGTTTGTTACCGCGCTAAGTATAGCACCTATCCGTTTTCGTAGATTTGCGCGGCGAAGCGTCTCTGTTTTGAGGCGATGCGTCTGAGTTTCGAGGCGATGCTTCACGTCTCTCTATAAAACTCAAGTTGAAAACACGCTCGATCTTAGCCGTTATCAGTTTTCGTAGATTTGCGCCGCGAAGCGTCTCTGTTTTGAGGCGATGCTTCACGTCTCTAGCGAGGCATCGCGTTTACAAATACAGAGACGCGAGGCATCGCGTCTCTACAAAAACACAGACGCGATGCGTCGAAACATCGCATTATAGAAAACTGATAGGTGGTAAGCCCACCCTATATTGAGCTTCAAAAATCTTCCCAAAGATGATAAAATAACGCTGTTTAAATTTTTGGGATCATACAATGACTGAAACAACCTACGATTCAAATAACATCAAAGTTTTAAAGGGATTAGAGGCGGTTAGAAAACACCCTGGTATGTATATTGGTGATACCGATGATGGCACGGGTTTACATCACATGGTGTTTGAGGTAGTTGATAATGCCATTGATGAAGCCTTAGCGGGCTATTCGTCAGAAATGACGGTGATAATACACCGCGATGACTCGGTGACCGTTACTGACAATGGGCGCGGTATTCCTGTTGATATTCATAAAGAAGAAGGCCGTTCAGCGGCTGAAGTCATTATGACGGTACTCCATGCCGGCGGTAAATTTGACACCAATTCCTATAAAGTGTCTGGCGGTTTACATGGCGTGGGGGTTTCAGTTGTCAATGCATTGTCAGAGGAACTCCATCTCACCATCTACCGAGACGGTAAAATCCATGAACAAACTTACCGAGACAGTGTACCGGTTGCCCCTTTAGTAGTGACTGGCGACAGCGATAAAACAGGTAGCGAAATTCGCTTTAAGCCCAGTGCTAAAACCTTCACGAATACCGAATATCATTATGATATTCTCGCCAATCGTTTGCGCGAACTCTCGTTTTTAAATGCCGGTGTACGGATTCGCTTGATTGACGAAAGAACCGCTAAAGATACGGTTTTTGAAGATGAAGGTGGCATTCGTTCCTTTGTCGAATTGCTTAACCGTAATAAAACCGTATTGCATGACAGCGTCTTCTATTTATTAAGTCAAAAAGATGACATTTCTGTGGAAGTCGCGATGCAATGGAATGATTCTTACCACGAAAACTTCTTTTGTTTTACGAACAATATTCCTCAACGCGATGGGGGTACCCATTTAGCGGGATTTCGCGGCGCAATGACGCGCACTTTTAATAATTATTTAGAGCGCGAAGGGTTTTTGAAAAAAGCGAAAGTGTCTACTAGCGGTGATGATGTTCGCGAAGGCTTGACAGCAGTCTTGTCGGTAAAAATGCACGATCCAAAATTTTCATCACAAACCAAACACAAACTGGTGTCAAGTGAAGTTAAAGCGGTGGTAGAAGGGATCGTTGCTGAGAAATTAGATGAATTTTTGCTAGAAAACCCGCAAGAAGCGAAAAATATTGCCAGCAAAATCATTGAAGCGGCTCGTGCGAGAGAAGCGGCTCGTAAAGCGCGTGAAATGACACGGCGCAAAACGGCACTTGATATTGCAGGATTACCGGGGAAATTGGCTGATTGTCAGGAGAAAGATCCGGCGTTGTCGGAATTGTTTATCGTGGAAGGCGATAGTGCAGGGGGGTCGGCCAAACAAGGTCGCGATAGAAAATACCAAGCCATTTTGCCTTTAAAAGGCAAAATCTTAAATGTGGAAAGGGCCCGTTTTGATAAAATGCTGTCTTCTGTTGAAGTGGGGACTTTGATTACGGCTTTAGGTTGCGGTATCGGCAAAGAAGAATATGATCCTGATAAATTGCGTTATCATCGTGTGATTCTCGCAACAGATGCCGATGTCGATGGTAGCCATATCAGGACTTTATTATTAACCTTCTTTTATCGGCAAATGCCGGAATTGCTTGAACGAGGGCATATTTATATTGCTCAGCCGCCTTTGTATAAACTCAGTAAAGGCAAGCAAGAGCAGTATGTCAAAAACGATGCGGCGCTCAATGAGTATTTAATGATGTTGGCTTTGCAAAATGCTCAACTTTATCTCAATCCAGAAGCCCCAGCTTTGAGCGGGAATGCGTTTGAAAATCTGTTTCAACATTATTTGCAAATCAAGGCGATTATCGAACGCTTCTCGCGCAAGATGCCTACGGATGTCTTGGAAGCCTTAATTGATTTACCTGCCGTTGCAGACTTGAGTGATGAAGCCAAAACGCAAACGTGGTTTGATGCCTTAGAAAAGGCCTTAGAAAAGGCCCGACACCGTTATAAAATTCAGCTGAATCCGAGAGACGAGGAAAACGGTTTTACCACGGCTAACATCATTTTGATTGCACACGGGGTTGAAAGCAGTTACATTTTAGGCAAAAGCTTTTTCAATAGCCCTGAATATCAATCCATTGTTGAATTAGGGCAAAAACTCCTTGGCCTGTTAGAAAACGGGGCTTACGTGCAACGTGGCGATAAAAAGCAAGCTGTGAGCCATTTCAAGGAAGTGGTTGAGTGGCTAATGGTAGAAGCACGGCGCGGTTTACATATTCAACGCTACAAAGGACTTGGCGAGATGAATCCCGATCAGTTGTGGGATACGACGATGAATATTGAGACGCGCAATTTGTTGCAAGTCCACATTGAAGATGTCATCGCCAGCGACGAAATTTTTACCACCTTAATGGGCGATCAAGTTGAACCTCGCCGCAATTTTATTGAGACGAATGCGCTATCAGTCGTCAATTTAGATGCTTAATTAAAACAACCCCGAATGGGTTGAAAGTGAAACTACGTTCTTCGCTACGCGAGATCATAGCCCCAGGTTCCACCTCAATGCCATTAAGTTAAGGGCAACCCTACGGATTGCCACTACACAACATGTTGATTTGTAGGGGTAATCCCTTGTGGTTACCCCAATTAAAATCCTTAACTTAATGGCATTGAGGCGGAGCCTGGGGTTCCAAGTATAGTATAAAGTTGCGCTTTGTGCTTCAGTAAATTAAAACCATAATGGCGCGTGCCGCCAGTTCCGTAGAAAATAGCCCGTCTTTGCCCCCCCCCCTGTCATCGATCATGCCTTCACCCATCAGCAGTTTCAATTTGCTAGCACCGGGTAAACCCGTTTCTGTGTCAAGCAACGTAGGTTGTTCAGAAGTATTAAACAGGACAATGGCCGTAGTTTGATATTCGCGTTGATAGGCAAACACGCCAAAACCTTCAGCGAACCCCGTGTGAATACCCGATGGCTTTTGTATATGTCAGCCCGTTTCTTGATAAACAAGTACATTTCCGACTGGGTATCAAAATGAGCCACGCCATCAGAGCCATAACCGTTGGCAAACAGTGATGCACGGGTTTCAGTCAATGCCTGTTCGGTACCTTGCCAAATCACCGGTATACCAGGAATCGTTATAATCAAGGTTAAAGCTTGCTTGATCGCAGCACCACTCCCTTTGCTCGCAAAGCGAGCTTGATCATGGTTGTCTATAAACACTGGCGTAATAGACGGATTGCAGAACAACAGGCAAACTAATAATCGCCTCTAAGCCTCCGCCAGCACGATTACGCAAAATAATATCTCCACCATGAGCGCGAGCAATATTTCTAGCAATACTCAATCCCAAACCGGTTCCACCGGTTGCACGATTACGAGATTTTTCTAAACGATAAAAGGGTTCAAAAACCGTTTCTAATGCCGTTTCTGGAATACCTGGGCCTTTATCTGCAACAATAATATATAAGTGATCAGCCTGTTTTTTAAGGCTAATGAAAACCCGTTGACCGTATTTATGGGCATTATCAATCAAGTTAACCAGGCAACGTTTGAGAGATTGGGGATGAACAGATAAGGGTGGCGGTGTATATCCGTAATCACAAATCACAGGTAATCCCATATCTTCATAGTCGGCTTGTAGACTTTCCAATAAAGCACGAATGTCTAAAAGTTGAAGCGGTTCGATAATTTCCAATCCCCGCATAAAATTTAAAGTCGCTGTTGTCATGGATTCCATCTCATCCAAATCTCTGATAAAACTCTCGCGGCGTTTTTGATTTTCTAATTGTTCCACTCGTAAACGTAGGCGTGTGATCGGTGTTTTTAAATCATGAGAAATCGCTGTGAGAATACGGGCGCGATCTTCTAAATAACGGGTAAGTCGCGTTTGCATGAGATTAAAAGCGTGGGCGGCGCGACGTACTTCTGTCGGGCCCTTTTCAGAAAGGGGAGGGTGATGAATGTCTCGTCCCAAATGTTCTGCCGCATCTGCCAAAATGGCTAAAGGGCGGGTGAGCCAGCGCACTGCCCAGAGAGATAAAATTAATACTGTGATTAATAATATCGTTAAAGTGATCACTAATCGCCAAGGTGTTGTTATCGCTTCCTGAGGATGAAAATGTTCAAAATTAACCCAAGAACCATCGCTCAATTGTATTTGAGCCCAAAACGGGGGATGGAAACGTGTTTTGAATAAATTTAAACGATCTATCAAGTGGTGACTGCGCGCTGGCTTGTTCTCAACAAAACATAAAGATCGATCATGGCCTAAATACTGGTGCAAACTCATGATAAGGGAGGCTAAAACCGGTGAATTGATTTTCCCCTCTAAACAGTCAATCTTTGAGTTCAAAAAAACCCGTAAACGCAACGTATTGAGTACGACAAGAAGGGGTTCCCGTTTTTGATGTGGCAAAGAATCCAATATTTTTACGGTTTCAGTCATGCGCAAAATGAGCTGTTTTTCTTGGCGTTTAAACTTTTGCCTGTGCTGATCTTTAAATAGTATGACAATACTTAACACTTGTGCTAACAATAAACCGGTAAGTAGGACTAAAACTAAACGACCAAATAAGGATGAAGGTAAGAGCGACATGACTCATTTTTAATTTTTCTGTTAAAAGGATTATGGGTTAATGAATTAAGACTGTTTTTGGACATCAGTAGCCAAGATATAACCAGCACTTCGCTCTGTTTTTATGATATTCGGATTTTTCGCATTTTCTCCTAAATGACGACGTAGCCTACCGACTAATACGTCAATACTCCGATCAAAAGGTAAAGCTTCCCGCCCTTGACTCAATTCTAATAATTGATCCCGTGTCAACACCCGTTTGGGATGTGCCAAAAAAACACGCAATAAACGAAATTCGCCTGCACTTAAAGGCACCACAACCCCAGCTGGTGAAATTAAATGACGTGTTACCAAATCGAGTGTCCAACCTGCAAAAAGTAATCGCGATTTGGTTTCGACTTCTATTTCATCAGTCGCTGGCAAACTACGGGTACGACGCAATATCACCTTAACGCGCGCCAGTAACTCCCGTGGATTAAAAGGTTTAGACAGATAATCATCGGCTCCCATTTCTAAACCAATGATGCGATCTGTTTCATCTCCCAAGGCGCTGAGTATAAGAATCGGCACATTGAAACGCGCACGTAGGTTGCGACACAGTTCTAAACCATCTTCTCCAGGCAACATCAAATCTAATATCAGCAGATCGATTTTTTTTTCATCAAACGTTCGCCATAAGGCTTTACCATTGCTCACGGCGGTTACCCGAAAACCATTTTTTTCTAAATAATCCTGTAATAAGTGGCAGATTTCCAAGTCATCATCAACGATAAGGATGTGATCAAGTCTGTTTGTCATAATTAATAAGGTTAAATGATTTTGAGGGTGCAAAAAAAATTGTAATCAAATGTAAAATTGTAATCAGATGTAAACAAGGGCTAATGAGACAAACTTTATAACAAAAGCACCTTTTTAAGATATAAACCATTTACAAGGTTTTGCTTTAATAGCATCAATTGTTAAATTGATTGTCCCCTTTTTCAAAATGATTCTATCTCGTTTATTTTTAAGAATTTGATTCTAAACTCTTTTTTATTTTTGTCTAAATTGAAAATCAATTTCTATAGATATTTTACCCGTGATTTATGTGGATAGAGTCATTTATCAAAGTGGACCCTTTTTAGAGTTCTAAAGGAAAAGATTATGAAACACACTCAAAAAATACTCAGTCTTTCCGCTGCAATGGCGATGATTTTTGTCTCATCAGCTTGGGCTGGTAATGGTAAAGGTGGCCCTGCGGAAGACAGACCCTTAAATGGGACTTGCGTAGCAGATGGGACTTGTACAGCCAATCCTCAAGGGCGGGATTTAGCGGGAACTTGCTTAACTGATCCAGAAAAAACTTGTTTACCTGGGCCAAAAGAGAATAACTCACAAAATTGGCAAGGTAATCGCCAACAAGGCTCGCAAGTAAACTGTAGCGCAGACGGGACTTGCTCATTGCTAGAACAGCCCTTGGCTGAAATCAGCGAAGCTGAAATAACAACGCTCTCATTCATGCGCGAAGAGGAAAAAATGGCGAGGGATGTTTATATCACACTTTATGAAGTGTGGCAAACACCGATATTCGCCAACATCTCAAAGGCTGAACAGCAACATATGGATCAAATCAAGTTACTGCTTGATAGCTATGAGTTGCCTGATCCCGCTTTTGAAGAAACTGGTGTGTTCACAAACCCTGATATTCAGGCCTTGTATGATAGCTTGGTTGAACGTGGTAGGACTTCGCAGATTGAAGGGCTTCAAGTGGGGGCTTTAATTGAAGAAGTCGATATAGCCGATTTGCAAAATGCTCTTGCTGAAACCGAGAACCCGGCATTGGAAACAATCTACACCAACCTGATGAATGGTTCCTATAATCATTTACGCGGCTTCGTGCGTAATATTGAATACCTGGATTATGCCTATCAAGCGCAACATTTATCTCAAGAAGAGGTGGATGACATTCTCAATCCAGCCGTTGTCAGTCGTGGAATCGGCCTCAATGCGGATAATTCGCAATTAGTGGCAACTGATGCTCAATTTAAACCGTCAATCAAGAACCAAAAGGGTCGTCATGGCAATGCTGCTGTTCTGTCTCGGGAAGATGATATCACACTGAGCGCGACTTTTCAGCCAGATAGCGCGCATATTGGGCAAAATGCCGATTTAGTGACAGTGGCAACCTTTACCCCGATGGGTAGCAATCAGCCGATGATGTTCATGCGTGATGAAGCAGGTGCTTGGAAAAATTGGGATGGTAATTTGGATAATCTCACTGCCATCCAAAGCCAACAGCGATTACACGCTAATCAAAGCCTTTCGATTCATCAAGGGCAATTAGCCCCTGGAAGATACCAAGTTTCGATGGGTTATCGTTTGTCAGATGGCACGATTATCTTAAATGGACAGCCAATGGACTTTTGGGTTGAATAAATCAGATTGACGCACTTATCTTTTTAGCCTCAAAGCGACATAAAAAGATGAACTACGTAAGACTCCTTTTGATGGTATCGTATAAGTACTTTCGCCAAAAATTTTCATGTATTTTAATAGAAGCAATGTTTATTTGTAATTAGAGACGCACGGCCGTGCGTCTCTACGCGGTAAAATACCTGTTTATTTGTGGTTCAGTACTTACCATCAATTAGAGAAGTATTTATAACCCCCTGCTCATAAAAAGAAATCCTTCCATTCACAAAATCTATTCAAAAGGGGGTTAGAAAACAACCCCCGTTGGCATATTGAATAAGCTATCAACTATAGCCGACAATTTCTCACCTTTCAGAAATAAAATCCCTTGTTAAAACAATGACGAAAAATTGGTCGATCTGACTCAGTACGCTATTTTTAGAGGGATGATGGCTTCTCTCAACCGTAGCGCGAAGTACGGCAAACAATCTAAACAAATCAACATCTTCCTTGGTAATAAAGAACTCTTCTGTTGTTCTGAAAATACCGATAAACCCCGCAATTTGATTTAAGGCTTCTTCTACATACTGCCCTTGTGGATGGTATTTCAGATATTTCCCCGTTGTTTCATTCAGTTGGCTGAGATAGCATTCCAAATGCCCTTCACATTCTCCCCCCAATAGATTTTCTGCACCTGCCCAAGCAATCTGATCTGAGATGGGTAAGGGGTAATATTTCTCATGCAATGCCCAAAAAATACGAGAATCAAGCAGCCAGACTGCTTGAACCTCATCAAAGTAAATCAAGTATTGTTGGAGTTGCTTCTCAAACCAAGCTTGATAAGGGGGAACATCTGAGTTTTCCACTTGATTAATCGCTTTCTGTAATGAGCGCAGGTGTGAGAGTGCCAATTCAGCGGCAATTTCGGGTGGTGAGTGTATCTCTTGTTTGACACGCGCCAAAAAGTTTGTCAAATCAACAGCATCAGGCCAGCTTAATGCTTTGTTTAGACGCACTTGCGCTATCTGTTGATAGTGTTTAGCACGCTGCTTGGGATCAAAGTCTGTGGAGAAAAGGCCAAAAATCCACCCTTGTTTGCCATCCGACAATGCCACTTGATACCAATAATCTTTGGATTGGCTGATTTGTTCTTGAGTATCTGAACGGGCTAGTTCTTTAACTATCGTGCCCAGTTTTAATTTGCCTACCAGCGTGGCGCTGCGCTTTGGCGCAGAACGCAGATGTACGCCAGAAGCGGTTATGATTCTTTGTTTGATTGGGGTTTCAGGTTGAACGGCCGCTGTTTCAGTGGGTTCCATTTCGACTTGAATGGCCGGTGGTGTTTCAGTGTCTTGTGGTTCCGTTTCGACTTGAACGGCCGGTGATGTTTCAGTGTCTTGCGGTTCCGTTTCGACTTGAACGACCGGTGGTGTTTCAGTGTCTTGTGGTTCCGTTTCGACTTGAACAAGCCGTATTTCAGTATCTTGTGGTTCCGTTTCGACTTGAACGACGACGGTTTCAATGTCTTCTGGTTCCGTTTCGACTTGAACGGCCGGTGTTGTTTCAGTGTCTTGCGGTTCCGTTTCCGGTTGAACGACCACTATTTCAGTTGGTTCTGTTTCGACTTGAACGGCCGGTGTTGTGTCTTGTGGTTCGGGTTGAACAACCAGGGTTTCACTGTCTTGTGGTTCCGTTTCGACTTGAAGGGCCGCTGTTGTTTCAGAATCTTGTGGTTCAGTTTCAGATTGAACTACAGGTTTGTCAGTGTCATCTTGAACCGTTTTTTTTAAAACCGTTTCTGGGACGATTTGTGTTTCAGGGAGAGTTTGTGGGGCGAGTGGTTCGGATACCTGCAATGCTTGCCCGACTGATAAGTTATAAGGGGGTTGCAACTGATTCCAAGCGGCGATATCGTGGAGACTGTGATCGTACTGTTTAGCAATACGGTATAAGGTTTCTCCCGTTTCAACGGTGTGATAATCCGTTTTATCTTTGGCTGAGCTATCAGCGGGTTTGCTGATGTTCAAAGTTTGACCCAGTGACAAAGCATAAGGGGGTTGTAAGTGATTCCAAGCGGCAATATCGTCGAGACTGTGATCCGATTGTTTGGCTATACCATACAAGGTATCACCTTGTTGCACCGTGATGGTGTTTGCCGATTGACGAGAAGTGGTCGCCTTTGAAAACGAGGCAGTGGGTTGAAACCTGAGTTTTTTGGGCTTTTTGCGAGAATAGCTGGCCGTCGAAAAAGAGACTTGAGTGCTTTTTCCGTAGACGCTTTTTCGCTTGCGTGTCTTTAAAAAGCCTTTATAACCTCTTCTGACTTGATTGAACAACGTTTTCTCTGAACTGGGAATAGGCAGATAAAAACCTAATTGGATATTTCTCGAATCACAAGAGGAAAAAGTGGAGGCAGGGAGATTGAGACGAATAGCCACTTTATTTTTTTTGATATAGTAAACCGCAAATTGGTTCAAGAAATCTTGAGGGAGTTGGTATTCACAGCCTTTGGAAGGGATGTCTGACCACTCTAATGCCTCATAGAGTGTTTGTAATGTAGATGGATGCGTGGTGTTGGCCTCTGCGAGCGCCTTTTCAATCAAGGGTTCGGCTAACAAGGCTTTGAGGATATCAGATTCCGTGAAGAACCGAGTGAGTTCCATCTTACTGTCGGCATGAGCGAGATCATAGGCGGTCAATCGCGTTTCGGTTGATGGCTCGGCCAGTCCTTGACACTTGACGGATTCTGTCTCTTTAAAACTGGCTATATTGCCAATTAGGGACAACAGGGTAAACTCGCGATCATATTGGCAGTCAGGCGAGGCGTTTGAGTTATCCGTTATAAAATCAGCTTCAAACTCTTTTTGAGCGAGTGCCCGTGCGGAAAACAGCCGTTTTCCGTTTTTAGTCGCGGTAATATCCGTTTCTGTCCAGCGGATGTCTAAGTAATCGTTTTGACTTTGCCAGATGACGTTGTTCGCTCCCTGCACAATATGCGTAAAACTTAACAACAAGAAACTGGCTATGAGTGAAAGCCTTTTAAAATGAATCATTTATCGTTTTCTCCAGGTGGGTAAGCGGGCCAATTGACTCCACTTTTTCCTAAAAACTCAAATCCGCTTGCCCACCATTTCTTAGAATTGTCGTTATTGTTTTTGATGCGCCAATATCACCGCTTTAACTTCTTGAAGTTCTGCCTTGACTTTAATAACAGGGGCCGTACTTTGGCGAATAGCGGTATCGGGATCCTTCAAACCATGCCCTGTTAAAGTGCATGTCACGGTACTGCCTTCAGGGATTTTACCCTGTTTAATATCCTTCATAGCGCCAGCAATTGAAATCGCAGAAGCCGGTTCGCAAAAAATACCTTCCTTTTCGGCCAAGAGTTTTTGCGCGGCTAAAATATCCTCATCTGGAAATTCATCAAACCAACCGCCTGATTCTTGTTGTGCATTCACGGCTTTATCCCAACTTTGCGGATGACCAATACGAATCGCTGTGGCTACCGTTTCAGGTTGTTCAACCGGATGGCCCCGTAAAAACGGTGCCGCGCCACTGGCCTGATAACCGCACATTTTAGGCCGACTATTGACAACACCAATATTAGCAAATTCAGTATAACCCATCCAATAGGCACTGATATTCCCCGCATTCCCTACTGGTAAACAGTGATAATCTGGGGCCCTGCCTAAGGCCTCAATAATTTCAAAGGCGGCCGTTTTTTGCCCCTGTAAACGATAAGGATTTATAGAATTAACAATCGTAATCGGGGCGTGTTCGGCGACTTCTTTGACGAGTCGCATACCATCATCAAAGTTGCCTTGAATTTGAATCACAACCGCGCCGTGCATCATCGCTTGAGCGAGTTTACCTTGCGCGATTTTGCCTTCAGGAATCAGAACAAATGCGGTTATACCGGCTCTCGCACTATAGGCAGCGGCACTGGCAGACGTATTACCGGTTGAAGCACAAACTGTTGCCTTACTACCTGCTTCTACCGCCTTCGTAATGGCCATCGTCATGCCCCTATCTTTAAAGGAACCTGTCGGGTTAAGGCCTTCATATTTAACGTAAATATCGACATTTTTCTTTAAAAGTTTAGGAATATTATGCAAGCGTATTAAGGGGGTATTGCCTTCAGCCAGACTGATAATGCGCGTGTCATCATGCACTGGCAGATAATCACGATATTTGTCGATAAGTCCAGTATAACGAGTACTCAATAGCATAAATAAACCTCTGTGAATGGTGAATGAATAATTAATTCATGACAAAACGCGGTAGTGCCTACAGAGTAATGCAAGTCTTTTGAATGTTGTAGGGGCTGCCCGATCGTGTTCGCCCGTGTTATATAACTTAAGTTGCCACCTATAAGCCAACAATAATCAAATCAACAGGTTGCCACTTTGGGGTTTCAAACGAGGCAAAAACGTTGAATAATAAAATCAATCAAGAATATCAATGTTTTGAAAAATGAGATTGATCAGGGTTTACAATTTTTCGATATTCTGTACTTGCGTTTGTAGCCGTTTTGATTGGGGTAAAATCCGCACGGTTTTAACCGCTTTATGTGCGATTTGTATAATTTCTATGGGATGCCCTTCTAAAAGTAAACTGGTATCCGCTTCGGGAATGATTTCTAAATAATCTAAAATCAATCCGTTAAGCGTTTTGGGGCCTTCGGTGGGTAAGTGCCACTGCATGGAGCGGTTGAGTTCTCGCACAGTGATAGTGCCGTCAACTAGAAAACTGCCATCTTCTTGAGGGTGGATGTCTAAATTCAAAGCATCAGGATTGGTGGTAAATTCGCCTACGATTTCTTCGAGAATATCTTCAAGGGTGACTAAACCTTGAATATCGCCGTATTCATTCACGACTAAACCCGTTCGTCGCTTATGTCTTTGAAAATTCAGCAATTGAGTGTGCAAAGGCGTACCTTCAGGCACAAAATAGAGTTCATCGGCGCTTTTTTCTAAACTGGCTTTAGTTAATTCATTATGTTTGAATAAGCTTACTAATTTGCGTAGGTGAATCATGCCTATCGCATTATCTATGTTTTCACGGTACAGGGGCAAACGGGTGTGTTGGCTAGTCGCGAGTTGTTGGCTAATCACATCCAGTGGTGCATCGATATCAATACCAACAATCTCATTACGCGGTATCATAATATCTTCCACCGAGACTTTTTCCAAATCTAAAATGCCTAATAACATTTGTTGATGGCGTTTAGGAATAATGCCCCCTGCTTCATGAACGACAGTACGCAATTCTTCAGAACTCAAGTGATGCTGATCTTTGTTTGGCTCAGCAATACCAAAGAGTTTAAGTAAGCTATTGCCCATGTAATTTAAGGCCCAGACTAACGGATATAATATTTTCAGCAAAGGTTTAATGATAAGTGAGGCAGGAAAGGCCACTTTTTCAGGATGGAGTGCCGCTATGGTTTTGGGGGTAACTTCACTGAAAATAAGAATAACCACAGTCAATAATGCGGCGGCGAGTGCAATACCGGCCTCACCCATCCACTTAATGGCAATGATTGTTGCAATTGAGGAGGCTAAGATATTGACAAAATTATTGCCTAATAAAATCACACCAATCAGGCGATCAGGCTGTGCCAATAATTGACTCACGCGCACTGCGCCTTTGTGCTTTTTTGTGGCAAGATGACGTAAACGGTAGCGATTAATCGCCATCATGCTGGTTTCAGAGGCCGAAAAAAAGCCAGAGGATAGGATCAGAAAAAGCAGTATGCCAAATAGCACACTTATCGGAATATCGCTCAAGAAAAATAAACCTTTAGTTGTAATAAGATAGTCCTATTTTCCTTGTAAGCGTATGAAGATGTCAAGAGGGTAGGGCGAAAAGGGTGCGATTAAAAGTGCGGGGGAGATCATCCAAAATAAATTTTTCCACGAAGACACAGGGGTTTTTGGAGTCCAAAATTTATTTTGGATGACATTGTTATAATATTTGCTTTGGATTTTACCCTCGCACTCTTACCACCTCCTAATGTTTCTAAAAAAGAGTACTTTGAAACTTACTCGCTTTTCAATGACTTAAACAAACAAAAAAAATTGGCTTGGCTTCGCTTTTCGTTCCAAATTTATTTTGCATTGCTTGGAGTGCAAAATTTATTTTGCATTGCTTGGAGTGATAAAAATCGCGAATAGTGAATAGTCAATTACC
>JAYQWI020000180.1:0-2203 GCA_035871815.2 Candidatus Parabeggiatoa communis | reverse complement strand
TGCGCTTGGGGTGAACAAGGGGCGTATGCGCTGGATAGAAAAGGCACTTTATTACAGAGCCCCGCCTATCCGCCACCACAAATCGTAGACACGCTAGGCGCTGGCGATACTTTCAACGCAGGGATTATTCATAGCCTGTGCCACAAATCAGATTTAGCCACCGCCCTCAACCAAGCCTGCCAATTAGCCGGTAAAAAATGTGGGCAGATCGGATTTAAAGGATTGACATCGTTGGAACAATGAACAATGCTCAATTATTTCAATCAGCGGTGGCAGCGTCATCTGTCTTCTAATACCAAAAAGTACTCACTAAATTCCATCACACACAGAAGTGTTTGAAATGGCAAGATGAGTCCTTACCGGAAGGCCAATTGGTATTAGAAATATTCAATTAAGTCAAAATGATGAATGATGTGCAATATGTGTATAGCTAACCAAAATACGGTTATCCCAATTCGAGTAGAATGGGTAGATTATGCTAAAGGAATAGGCATACTGCTAGTTGTGTACGGGCATGTTTTAAGAGGCATCCAAAATGCGAGCTTAGATATTTCTCCTATCTTTTTTTATTGCTCGGATAACTTAGTTTACAGCTTCCACATGCCACTTTTTTTCTTTTTATCCGGGTTGTTTGTCGTCCGCAGTTTGCTAAAAACAAAACGCATAACGCCATTTGTACTTGGAAAAATAAAAGCGATAGCATACCCTTATTTCGTATGGTCTTTTATACAAATAAGTCTCCAAATTTTGATGTCATCCTACACCAATAATGTAAAAGAAGTCAGTGACTTACTGTATATATTTTATAAACCACAAGAACAATTTTGGTTCTTGTATGTGTTGTTTTTTTTATCCGTGTTGTATGCCATATTATACGTTTTATTAAGAAATGTTTACTTGATTTTGCTAATATCTATTGTTCTATATTTGTCAAAATTTGGAATTCCCATGTTCACCAAGCATTTCATCTTTTTTTCAGCTGGAGCTGCTTTAGCCCCGTATATGTTGTCACTAGCACCTAGTAAAAATATAACCTCCTCTTTCATTGTTTTCGGGATCATGTTTATTGTGGTACATGGTATACTGGGATTTTTGCAACTTTACGGGCTACCTGGGCTTATTTTACCCCTAGCCGTTTTTGGTATTCTGTTGACTTACTATCTAGCAAACTACTTGGCTACCCATAATCGGCTCCTTTTTCTGAAATATCTGGGCTATATTTCACTACCTATCTATGTCGCCCATGTTCTTTCAGGTTCAGGAATAAGAATTATATTGGATAAGTTGTTCAATATACACCATGTAGGCGTTCATTTGTTCATAGGTACTATTTTTGCACTCGTTTTTCCAATTATTTTGTATGAATTTGGAAAGCGTCTAAAATTTCCATACCTTTTTACATGGCGTTAATTAAGCCTAATCCTTGCTCTTATAGCAATCTTCCAAGAAGTACTAATGATTTCTAAAAATATGCTGTATTAGTACTTCATTGAACGCAAGTGGGTATAAAGCTTTCTATCCAAACCAATAAACAGATGAATTTTCAAACCAGTGGAGTAAACTTATGCCATTAAAACGATCCCTATTAACCCACTTCGCGATAATGTTGGCGAGTTTTTTATTTAGCCAACAGGCTTATAGCGAGGCGTTTCCCCATGACAACCCAGAGGATAATCCTATGGCAGAAGATAACACGGCCTTCGGGCTCATCAATGATCTGGTACAAGGTAACACCGCCTTTGCCTTAGACATCTATGCCGAACTGAAAAACAACAACAGCGGCAATCTCTTTTTATCTCCCTACAGTCTCTCAACGGCCCTGGGTATGACTTATGTCGGTGCTAAAGGCGCTACCCAAGCACAAATGTCTCAAGTGCTTCATTTTCCACGGAAGCAAGACGAACTTCACCCAGCCTTTCATCAATTGCAACAACAAGTTGTTCAGGCTCAAAAAAACGTTGTTCTCAACATTGCCAATGCCCTTTGGGGCCAAAAAGCCTACCCCTTTTTGCCCACCTTTTCCGAAAACGTGGCAACCTATTATCAGGCCAATCTGAAATCGGCTGACTTCACAAACGCCGAGGTTATTCGCCAAGAAATCAACACTTGGGTTGAGGGCAAAACCAACAATAAAATCAAAGGTTTGGTTAAACAAGGCGTTATCACTGAACTCACCCGTCTTGCGCTGGTCAATGCCATTTAT
>JAYQWI020000179.1:0-3617 GCA_035871815.2 Candidatus Parabeggiatoa communis | reverse complement strand
TTAAGTAAGTTAAATTGACCCAGTATCCAGATGTTGCTGTTTTTTTGGTGAAAGGCTTGGCTTTTTTTGATTTTAATTTTACGCAACAGAACAAAAAACTTGCGTACATGTGGGCCACAAAATCTTCATGATCAATATGCTTATTCCAATTTTTTTGTCCTTTGAGGCGAATCAACTCGAAAATTTCACATTGCCCAGAATAACTGTAATGCCGGTTTTGCAAATCAATTAAACGGGTTTGCAAATCATTGTCCGTTATTTTTTTATCGTTATAAAGAGATTTGAACTTTTTAATGCTGGAATAATCAAACATCGCTTTGATGACAATGCTAAATAAAAAACCCACATCTAGTGCCGAAAATTCACTGTTGGCGTTAGTGACGATGTTATGAGCCACCCAATTTCTAACAAAGTAGGCGGGAATAGCATATTCTTTCGGTATGGCAATTTCAAGACTATTTCCTTTATATCTCCCTTTATATAAGTATCGACTGGAGAATCGGTCAAAATATTTCGTCAAGTAATCGCACAAAATTCGGTATAAGTGTTGGGAGGGCTTTCTGTGCATACTTAACATCAATTTTAAGCCTTCTAAAAAGGTATCCCGATTGACTGGGATATCTTGTTCAAAAGCTTCAGTCAGCTTGATGTTTTTAGTTTCAATCTCATTGATGATGTTGAGGATGCCGCGTCGTAAGATTAAATCAGCATCTTGCTGATTATTGAGCCATGCTCTGAGTCTGGCATATTCAGAGTCTGTTTTTTCAAACGACTGTGGTTTGGGCATGAAAATCTGTTCACATCGTTCCTCAAAAGGAATCAAACTGGATTTTTTTTCACCCGTCAAAAAGCAAAGATGGATATTTGGAAAACCTTGGCCAATTAAGCGGTTGTAAATATAGAAGCCACCTTCTTTGTGTTGATAACCAGCCGGTATTGGTTTGTTAGGATTAACACCCCTACTTAAATTAATGTCGATTAAAATGACATCAATATCTTGCACAATATCATAATTAGCAAGCGTTTCTTCAAAATCGTGATAATGCCGGCACAATATGATTTCATACGTATCAGAATGCTGTTGGCAAAATTGTAGTAGGGCTTGTGGCTCGCTTTTCAAGTTGATTTCGTCACTATCCCAATATTTATCAATGGTAGTTTTATCCAATAAGTCTTTGAAAATGGCTAACACATAACTTTCAGGATTCTGTGCTTCACCAAAATCTTCAATCCATAGTATTCTCATGCGTTTTCCTCAAAATGTGTTTTAGAAAATATGAGTTTGACGGTAAATAGATTATTTTCCTCCTGATGCTCTAAACGTGAATCTTTAAGCATTGTCATGAGTTTATCTATGAAAACGAGCCCTTTTTGGCTACCTTGTTCCCGGTAACGCAAATTGGGGTTAAAACTATTGCTACAAGTAAAATAGTAAGTTTCTGCCTCTTTAGTCCACACCAGTTTTATTGGGTTTTGTCCATCAGAGTATTTCAACGCATTAAAGATGATTTCCGAAAATACCGAAAATAAGAAGGTGAATCGCGTCTTATTTTCTTCAAAATGAATGTGTTGCGTATTGAATAAAGTCAGTGTAAAAATATCAAATTTTTGCTTTACCCACGCAACGACTTGTCCAGCATTTTGATGATTTAATTCTAATGCCACAACGTCATCAATAAAAGATTGCCGCAGTTGTTTCAGAGTAACATCGGTATTTGGGGGCAATAATTCCTCTAATTTTTTATGTAATTGAAAAAAAATCCGGCTGAGTGTTTGACGCAATGCAAGGGCAATGATTAAATCAATTGTGCTTTCACCTTGATTATCTGTTTGCCAGGATAATTGAAATTTTTCTGGTTCAACAATATATTGCTTGAATGTTTGCAATAGGTTTTCAACTATGGAAAAGGTGGAAAATAATGAAATAACGTTATTAATCGCCTTATAATGCGCTGTATCCTTTTGATAATGCTCACTTAACAGACGAATCGTTTGACGTACCATTTCAGGAGCAGCACCAAGGCTATTGTTGAGAGTGTGTGTCAAGAATGACAGCATTTGTTTGTTGGCAGTCTCTTTTGCTTCTTCGATTTTTCGTTGTTTTTCCTGTTCGTGAAAGTACTTTTGGATAAGCGTTAATTTATCCTTGGCTCGCGATTCTATTTTAGTCATATCTAATTCATCATATTCTCCATCATGAGGATTTTGACTGGCTGTTTGAAAATAGTCTTGTGCTTTATCAAATTTTAACGCTTTAAAATACATTTCTCCTAACCAATATTGGGCCACGATATCGTGTTGTTGTGCTGCTTTTTCAAACCAAAATAAGGCTTTTGTTTCATCTTGAGGGATAGCATTACCGGTTTTATAGAGGTAGGCTAAAACGGTTTGCGCGACGGATAGGCCTTGCTCAGCTTGGTTACGCAATGCAGAAATGGCTTGTTCATCGTCTTCTTCGGAGAGTTCTAATTCGTCATATTCATCATTGTCGATAATGGTGTTAACGGCTAATTGGCAAAGCGAGCGTATAGATTCATCACTGTCTTTTTCAGTTTGTTGTTGGACACCTAAATAAAGTAGTGCTTTACTATAGCATTGTTTTTCTGCCTCTTGATACCAATTGCTAGCGATTTTTTTGCACTCAGAAACGACATGTTTTTTGTACTCTTTGAGGCCATTCCAATACTGGTACTTGTTTTTTAGATAATGTGCTTGCTCTTTGTCAAGTTGCTCATTTATGAATTTTATATCGTTGTTGTAATCGTCATAAAAGCCATCATAAAAGCCAGATACATGATTGTTAACTTTAAGATCACGATACCAAGATATGAGTTGTTCATAATCTTGAGTCATCTCGGCTTTGTCATAGATTTTGCCCAATTGAAATTGCGCGTCGGCATCTCCTTTTCTAGCGACTTTTGCATACCAATAAACGGCTTTGCCGTCATCTTGAGAAATACCTTCACCCTTTTGGTAGGCATAAGCTAGGTTAAATTGTGCAGCAATATCTCCTTTATCTGCACGATCTCCCTCTGTATAAAGATCAGTATCTTGTGCTGCTTGTTGATACCAATAAACGGCTTGTTGAGAATCTTGAGGAACACCTTGTCCGTCGTAATAAGCGCAGCCTAAAAAAAATTGTGCTCTTTTATATCCATTTTCGGCCGCTTTACGATACCAATAAACGGCTTGTTTGTCATTTTGACTGATGCCTTCACCACTATCATAGGCATAACCCAAGTTAAATTGTGCTTCGACATAGCTCTTTTTTAGTTCTTGACGATACCAAGTCATACGTCTATCATAATATTCTTGGGTTTCATTTTTTCTCTGGTTTAAATCAAATTGTGTGTTGTCAATTTCAAATTCAGTCATTTCTCGCTCGGCGATTTGCCGATACCAATAAACGGCTTGTTCCTGATTTTCTGCAACACCTTCTCCTTTTTCATAAGCCAGTGCTAAGTGAAATTGCGCGTTAATATGTTTTTGTTTAGCCGCTTTTTGAAGCCAATCAACGGCTTGTTCGTCATTTTCTGATTCATATTTACCTAAACGGTATTGTGCTTCCGCGTCTCCTTGTTCTGCAGCTTGCTGACATTCATCAAGGTATTGCATTT
>JAYQWI020000178.1:0-4705 GCA_035871815.2 Candidatus Parabeggiatoa communis | reverse complement strand
AATCAGTTGTCAGCTCAAAACCCTGTATTAGTAGAGACGCACTGCCGTGCGTCTCTATTGCCGTGCGTCTCTATTGCCGTGCGTCTCTATTGCCATGCGTCTCTATTGCCGTGCGTCTCTATTGCCGTGCGTCTCTATTGCCGTGCTGTTCATCCTGATATCCCTCTCACCCATTTTATTTGCCCTGCGTATATTGGTTCGATAGCTGTGGCTCTGACAAGATCAAAACATTTGAGATAATCTTTTTGGGACTTCTTTCTAAACCCGTTTGAATCAGAATTTGCAGAATTTTAGAATTAACAGAATATGAGTACAACGGATTAGGGAATATCACTGCTTGATGAGCGGTTTATTTTTTTATAATTATTAATATAAAAATACTCTTAAAATTAATTTGCGGATATCAGTTCAAATCACAATCCAGAAGGGAATGAAGTTAATCCGTTGTACTAAATGTAGTGATGTCGGGTGGGTAGGAACTTCGTTACAATCGACCGTTTTCCTGCGAAGTTACTGCGTTTCTGATTCAGACGTTAGGATTACCAGCAAAATCTTGAGAGTGAACCATAATATCAGCTAATTCTTTAACGGTTACACCAAGTGTTAGCAGTGAGCGTATTAAGAAATCAAGTGTGACTTCTGCTTCTTCCGTTTCTAATTTTTCAATTTTGGAAGGGGTGGCGTGTTGTGTGTGGCTTGATGTGAGTGGTTTTTGTGTGCGACGTTGTTTAAGATTTTCACTGAGTGCGAGTCTTAATTCGATATAGGTGACTTCAGCGGGCCTTAATTCTAAAAACTCATCAACCGTGCCAATTTTCCAGCCTTTTGAGGCGAGTTTTGCTTGTTTGTCTTTATCCATTTTTTTAAACTCCTAACATGAACTATCATAAGTATATCACCTGCAAGCAAGGCACCAATAAATAAACCGGCATCAAACAAAACTTGATTATTTGGGTTCATCGTAAATACCCTCTTTCCAAGCAGTGGGTACATATCCTTCCAATACCGGCAAAGGCTTGAGTTGTGGTTTAGGTTGAATGATAATTTCGGCAGTGGGGCTTAATTGCACTGTTAGACTTTGCCGCTTGAACCAAACTGAGTTTAAGATGTCTTCCAAAGCATGTTGTTTAAATTCTGCTAAAGTTAAATGGTTTGTTGCTAACATCGTTTGTCTCCTATTTTCGTTAGTTAATACAAAGAATTAAGAAAGAAACGAATGGGACTTTGTTTAATGGAGAAAAATTCGTTGATTTAGCTTCGCTTCCTGAAAGGAAGCTGAACTTCGTTTCTTAATTCAAAGTACTCTACTCTGATTGAATAATTGTCTTCAAGAGGGATTCACAAGATTTGAGAATTAACCAGATAAACCTTAAAACCGAAAAATCCTGTTTCATACCTTTTTATTTAGAGATTATTCTACCCATAATGTCTACCTTCTCTGCCTTCACGGATACATTCCACTATTTCATCAGCACTGATATTCATATTAATACCTGCTATATCGAAGGGAGAGGTTGTCTTAACCCGTGCCTCTTTTTCAACTTGGGTATCAAGTTTGGGAGCTAATGTGATACGTTGCCTGTGCCCTCACTTCAAATTCAACTTCATGAGTTTGCTCCCAATAATCGGCTAGGCTGTGAGTCTCCCAAAAATGAGCAATCTATGCTATCTGTTTTTTCGATGCTCGTCAGTGGTTTATCATTATTTTCTTTCATAGCGTCTTCTCCATCGTAAAAGGCGATTTGTTAACCGTTCTCAAAATTTGTAAGTGATTGATTAACAATTGTTTTTTATCATAATCTAACGGTTTGTTATAACGCGCTGATGTGTCATTTCCCCAAGCGGCATAAAGATACTCTAAATGCTTTGCTAACGATTGATTAGAGGAGAGTTGCTCAATGAGGGTTGCCCGTTTATCCAAATTCACCGCTTCTGGTTTCCTTTTTATCAGTTGTAACAAGTTAATAGGTTCCAGCGCAAATTTGAGTAGGGTGTCTTGAGATTCTTCTTGTAATGCACCATTCTCGTATTTGCTCAGAGTGGTTTCCTTCCAACCGAGCAAGGTACTGAGTTCTTGTTGAGTTAATCCATATTGTTCACGCCAATTGCAAATTTCTTCCGGTTGTAATAGATTATGACGACGGCGATATTCACGATAAGCTTCATCTAAGGCATCATGCCCAAGACTACTGGTAAATGCGTGTCCACAGTGAGGGCATTGGTAAAATTCTTTGGTGGCGGGAATGGACTCGCCGCGCACTGTAATGATTATCGGTTCTCTAATAGGCTGTAATTCTTCATCAAAATCACAGTTAAAGCATAATTCTTGCATAAGTCACCTTTTTGTGTTGTTAAGTATTCATAATGGTTATTGATTAGCGATGGGATAAGATAAGGGCTGTGTCGATTCATGAAAAGAGATACATTCAGCACGTTTTTTTTTCTTTTTTTCGGTAATTGTTAATTTAATATAGACATTTTGACCCTCAATATTTTGCCCGAAAGCCCAAGCATCCGAATGAGCGTCTTCATGTATTGGTCCTTCGTAATAATCCTTAGCCGTCAAATTAAGTAAAATATCATTGGTAACAACTGATTCTGTTAATTCAAGCATGTTCATCATACTCAGATTTTCTGGTCGTTGCCAAAATCTTACACCATTTATTCTAGCAATGTTTTTAAATGCAGAAAGAAATTGTTCTATTTGGGTTATCGTTATGAGGTTCATCGTTTTCATGGAGTACAACGAATGACATAAATGGGTTAAAATTTGTCTGACTCAAGATTCACAAGATTTTAGGATTAATCAGAATTGAGTACAGCGGATTTGCGGAATCAACCGATAAAACAGAAACTCCCAAAATCAAACAGTGATATCCAGAAAGAAGCTGTACTTCATATTGTCTGAATCAGGATTAACAAGATTTTAGGATTAACCGGATAAACCTTAAAACCGAAAAATCCTGTCAATCCTTTAATCCTGCAAATCCTGATTCAGACATTATGAAATAACTTTACAGTTAGGCACTGCTTTTTTAAACTTGTCTAGTTCTGAATCGCTTATTTGATTTCCACCGCAATTCAAATACAGCAAATTCCTCAAAGTGTGTAGTGGTTCTAAATCGTTGATTTGATTTCCATAGTAACTTAATTTCTGCAAATTCGTCAAAGCACGTAGTGGTTGTAAATCACTGATTTTTATATTACTACAAATTTTGAGTTTCTTGAATTTTTCTAACTGGCTCGTTTCTATTCCAATGCACAATTCCGATAAATTAACGATTTTTTCTAAATCGCTATTGGTTGGTTCAACCTTAATACGAATGGCTTCCTTGAAAACCTTTTGCCAATTGTCATCCAATTGATTCCACCACCGCCTCTTATCTATTTTTACAATACGATGTTGTTTTGGTGGCTGTGGTTGAGAAATCGGAGATAACAATTCCATCAATCCCTTTATCAAACAAGCCAAATCAACCCGTTTCCCCGGATCAATCTCCACACAATCACACAATAATTCAAACAATTCAGGCGCATTTGCCAATCGTCTTGGGTGCAATGTCTGTGGACTTTCCCCCGTCAATAAACGATACAAGGTTTTGCCAAACGCATACACATCACTTTTCGCACTTGGTTCACCATAGCGCGTCACGCCTTGTTGCTCTGGTGGGGCATAATCCATTGTACCAAACACTGCCGATTGTGCTAACAGACTTAATCCTGAACGACTGCGCTGGGTAGCCATTTCTTGCCCTAACGACGGGGCGACTTTCGCTAATCCAAAATCAATGATTTTCACCACTATCTCATTTTGCTGCTGCAACAAAATATTGGCGGGTTTTAAATCTAAATGGAAAATGCCTTTGTCATGTGCGAGTTGCAAACCTTTTGCAATCTGCAAACCCACCGAGATACCGGTTGGCACATCCAATTTGCCGTGTTTCGCTAACCATGTTTCGCCATCTATCGCCCCTTCAATGTATTCGGAGATAAAATAGCCGCGTTCCTGTCTTGTTAAATCAACAAAACCACAGTCTAGCGGTTGGGGTACATACTCGCCAGCAATTTCCGACATCAAAAAGGCTTCTTTGAATAGGCTATCTGCTGAACCGTGCAACGTTTCCCAAAAACACTTGATGACGACTGATTCTTTTTTCAAACGGTGTCGCGCCAAAAAGACACAACCCATGCCGCCAGCACCCAATATCCGTTGAAGGGTATAAGTATGGACATTATGCAAGGCATAACGTTGTTGATTTAGCTTAATGGCTTCTTGTAAAGACGATAAAGCTTGATCATAAACGTGTTGGCGAGTAAACACTTGAAACAGGTTAAACGCACTCAACGCCCGTTCCTTATCATTGCTCGCCTGTTGGTAGGCTTTGATAAATAAAGCCTCGGCTTGTTTTAAATCGCCCTGCGAAGAGACGACGCTCCCTAACCCAATTGCCGCCCGACTGTATTGTGGTTCAGACGGGGGTATGCGTTTCAATAATTGCCGTGCTTGCCCTATCAATTCCAGATTGGCAGAGTTATATTGCGTCAATTCATCACGCGGTTTGACTTGGGGCGATAAATCGGCGCGCGCCATCAATTGCTGAACGATGGCTAAAATTTCTTCGGTATCACTTTTAATTCCACCCAATTGTTCCTGTAATTTTGGCAGGGCTGCCAAGACTTGTTTTAATTGGACATTAACCAATTG
>JAYQWI020000177.1:0-7184 GCA_035871815.2 Candidatus Parabeggiatoa communis | reverse complement strand
CCAAAATTTGTTTTCTCTTAAAACCTGTGGCGAGTTCTTGCAGTTTGCTTGCAAACGGCAAATATTTCTGATCTAAGGCCTCAAGTTGTGTTGCCTGTTCCTTAATTCTTCGCATGTTGCCCATCATCGCCAACTGGTGTAAGGTTTCTAACTCTGCTGTCGGTGGCGGTACCATTGGTGCGGACTTGGCTTGCTCGCTTTCTTTTGAGGTTTCTAGTCCAATCTCTTGGTAAATCCATTCGAGTTTGAGATGTTCAACAAGTAGAGTAGATAGTTTATCCTCTTCGATGGGTTTGGGCAGAACAGCATTACACCCGGCTATCAGACTTTTTTCTTGATCCGCTTCAAAGACACTGGCTGAATTAGCGATGATTGGGGTATCCTTGAATTCTGGCATTTGACGTAAGATTTGGGCCGCTTCAAAACCGGTCATCACGGGCATGACTAAATCCATAAAGATCATATCGGGATGAATTTCTTGGGCGAGCGAAACGCCTTCGTGACCATTATTGGCTTCAACAACATTAAAATCCAGTAATTTCAACATATTGAGTAAAATTTGTCGATTTTGCAAGTTGTCATCGACTATCAAAAGGGTTCGCCGTTCTCCCTGATAACCAATGACTTGCTGCGTCTTTTGCCGGGCTTCCGCTTTGACATCAACGATTGGCAACGCGATTTCAAACCAAAAGTTGCTGCCCTTGCCAAATTCGCTATCAACTTTGATTTCGCCGCCCATCAATTCGACTAATTGACGGCTGATCGCTAAACCTAAGCCGGTACCTGCGGCCCGACGGCTCGTATCGCCTACTTGTTCAAAAGGGAGGAATATCTTGTCGAGTTGTTCTTCAGTCATCCCGACACCACTGTCTTCAACTTCAAAACGGATGAGTGCTCGATTATCAATGACTTCATTGACGATTGACACGCGCAGCGTGACTTGGCCTTTATCCGTAAACTTAATGCCATTCCCCAACAAATTGATTAAAACTTGCCGCAACCGTTTTTCATCCGCCTTGATGCCCGTCGGTAAATCACCCACCGCTTTATAAGAGAAGTAAACGTCCTTCTGTTCCGCTCTCATGCGGATAATGCCAGAAAGGCTTTCTATAAAGCTTCCAAAATGGAGGGTGTCTGGATAAAGCTCTAATTTACGCGCCTCAATTTTTGACAGATCTAAGATATCGTTGATCAGCGTCAACAGATGGTTACCACTCTGATAAATGGTATTCAAACCACTCACTTGAGACTCTTCAAGGTTTTGTCCCCGCCTAAGAATTTGGGCATAGCCCAAAATACCATTGAGCGGTGTTCGTAATTCGTGGCTCATGTTGGAGAGAAAATCGCTCTTAGCTTGACTGGCCACTTTAGCGACTTCTTCAGCGCGTTGGCGTTCCACGATTTCCTGTTGCAGTTCACGAGTACGTTCGACGACTTTCTGCTCTAAATTGTTGTACAATAAAGAGTTTTCAATAGAAATAGCCACTTGTGAGGACAGCAGATTCAACACTTCTAATCTCTGCGGGGTAAATGCAGCTTCAGTCAAGTTGTTCTCTAAATAGAGTATACCGGTGAGTTTGCCTTGATTGAGCAACGGCATACCGAGTACAGACTTAGGACGTTGCTTAACAATGTATGCATCTTGGGTAAAATGACCTTCTTGAGTCGCATCGGACAAAACCACGTTATCAAAGGTGCGGGCAACATAGTGAATGAGATTGCTTGGAAGCTGTTCACTGTCTTCAATAGCAAGGGATTGCAAGACAATCACCTCATCACTCTCGACATACCCTTCAGCTTCGATAAACCAATTGTCTTGTTGAGGCAGTAACAATAAACCCTTTTCAGCCCCGGCATTTTCAATGACAATGTGCATCAGGTTTGCTAACAATTTGCTTAAGACAATTTCCCCAGACAGCGTTTGTGACGCTTTCATCACACTGCCTAAATCTAACGACCGTGATGTTTGCAACTGAGTGGCACTCGAACTCATTACTGTACCGGTTGCGGTAATATTCGAGCTTAAAATTTTCTGTGTGGTAAGTAATTGCGGATATCTTTCTTCTAAATCCATCACCTTCGCTAATGCGCCCCATTGTTGGTAGCCATAGTGTGCTTCTTTCATGTAAATTTGAGCAATTTTTTCATTGCCTTGTTCCAACCAAAAGTGCGCTAATCGTTCATTAGCTAATGCCTCCTCTTGTAGAAATTCATTGTCTTTGGCACCTTGGATAGCTTTTTCATACCGTTTGACGGCTTCCCAGTGACGGCCTTCTATTCTGGCGCGTTCAGCCTCAATGAAGTCCACTTTATGTTGGAAATTCATTGGAGCGGTGGAAGCCCAAAAGTTCAGATTCTCCAGAACTTTTGAAATTTTTTCGGACACCTCGTGGTTGATGTCAGAACGAGTCAGTAAAGCGAGTGCTCTATAAAATTGTCCGCCTGCGAAAGTATAGATACCAGCACTGGCCATTTCATACTGTTCTTGCTCCTCAAGAAGCGTTTGGCATACTTCATAATATCCAAATAAGTAAGCTAACCACAGTTTGTTAGTGAATATATAACAGAGTCCCGTCTTTTCGTTTGCTTCAACCAACGAAGAGAGTTGTTGATTTTCATCAAACTCGTTACCCAAGAGCATGTAAGGTGCCGATGATACCTGTTGGAGATTGTGTATTGCTACCTCGTATGAAGCAATCCGTGTGTATGCGCTTTGCAGTTGTTGACTTTTTGTTAAGGTGAACATAGACAATGTGCGTTCTTTAACCTTCGGCAATGGCATCCCTGTCCATAATGAAATCAATGCATAAGCATCAGCGTTATAGGCGGAAAATTCTTTATCACCAAAATCTTTACCCGTTTGTACGCCTTCTAAGAGTAGCACCACACTCTCAGCCAGCGGTTTTATCCAAGGATAAATAAAAAAGCCAACCATGTGTAAACCCCGTGATTGGTTTCGGCTATAAAAAGGGTCTTCCAGAAGCTTCAGTGTAATCTCGGCATAGGCCTTGGCTAAGGAGACGTTGTTTAGAAAAATGAAATTAAATCCACCATAGAGTCCATAGGCAAAAGGAGCTACTGCTGCATTACCGAGTCGATTATAAAGCTGTAATGAATTGACAAGTAACAAAATACAAATATCCATCCTTGAGGTAATAAAGGTAGAAGGCAGTAGAGAAACCATGATTTCTGCTGCTTTTAAGGCTGTCTTATCTTGCATTTTGGCTAAATCCACAAAAGCAGCGGTGGCTTGTTCATTGGCGGCCTCATTAAATTCACGCATGGCTTGGATAGCCGCTTCTAATGTATTGATATCCGGCAGTGGGTAACCCAGTTTTGTCAAAATATCCAAACCTAAATCAATGGCTTGATTACATTGGCCCGCCGCGTTCAGTTTTTGAATCAAGAGCCGATAGATTTCAACCTTGTCGGTTTCGTTTTGGGCGTGTTGAAAGACGTTATCGGCCAATTGATTCATTTCAGTTATTGCACCCGCAAAAAATGCCGCTTCTGCTGCATTTTCATGAAGTTCCAATAGAAATGCATAGTCAGCATTCCAATCCATTAACAATAACTGACGTGCTTCATGGTAAAAAACCAGTGCGCTTTGATAAGCAGCCGAGGCTTTAGCACGATGTCCGGCTTGCATATTGAGTGCGGACAGTTGTCTTTTTTCAGAATAGTCAATCAGTAAATCACTTCCTTGATTGAAATGCCGAACCACGTCAAAAATTCGCTCATCTAATTCATCCACCTTTGTGTTTTCCAATAACAATCGACCCATCTGCAAATGAATCGGTTTTCGTTGTTCCTCTGGAATCAGACAATAAGCGGCCTGTTGCACTCGATCATGAATGAAGCGAAAGTTGACGTTTAACCCTGGTGTTACCAAAACCAATTCATAGTTTTTATCCGTTGATAAAACCAAGTTTTCCTCTATTGCTGACCATAATTGTTGTAAAACGGTTTTGGAGGCTTGTCCCAACAAGAACGACAGTGTTTCTAAATCAAACTGATTGCCCACACAAGCGGCCATGCGTAAACTCGCCTGAGTGTCTTCCGGCAAGCGTTCTATCTTTCGGGTCATCAATTCGACCACATTATCCGTGATTCCTTTTTTCCGAATCTCTTCAATTTGCCATTGCCATTGATGAGTAGAATAGTCAAATTGTAAGACTTCTTCTTCATACAATGTTCTCAGAAATTGCCGTATAAAAAAGGCATTGCCGTGTGTTTTTTCAAACACTAAGTCAGTGAGCGGTTGAGCTTGGGCCGATTCGCAAAATAAAGTGTCGGTCATTAAATCATTGATATCTTGATAAGCCAGATTTTGCAAGCAGAGGGTATTAATGGTGACTTGTGCCTGCAATTCTTTCAACATCAGGGTTAGCGAGTGGCCCTCATCAACTTCATTATCCCGATAAGCACCAATGAACAAAAAATACGGGCTGTCATAATGACTCATCAAGAGTTTGAGTAAATTTAAAGACGCGGAGTCGGCCCATTGCAAATCATCTATGAATAAAATGAAAGGATGTTCTTTTTGACATAGCGTCTGGAAAAAGTTTTGGAAAACTAAATTAAACCGATTTTGGGCTTCACTGGAACCAATGGATGCCACTGGCGGTTGTTCGCCAATCACTAATTCCAAATGAGGAATGACTTCAATCAACAGTTGTCCATTATTGCCAACGGCATTTAAAATTTTTTGTTGCCATCTGGCTAATTGCTCGGCATTTTCAGTCAACAAATAGTCACAAAATCCATTAAACGCTTGAGTTAAAGCAAAATAAGGGACATTGCGCTGAAGTTGATCAAATTTACCGCTTGCAAAATAACCCCGCTTTTCAGTCATGGGTTTATGCACTTCATGCACCAAAGCGGTTTTGCCCACACCAGAATAACCAGCGACAAGCATCATTTCAGTCGCTCCATCGCTCACTCGCTCAAACGCTTGCAATAAAGTATTGACTTCGTTTTCGCGCCCATAAAGCTTTTGCGGAATTTGAAATTGGCCCGAAAAATCGTTTTGTGCTATCTGAAAAAAGTTAATGTGTTCGGTTTTAGCAAACTGAAGTTTGCACTCCAGTAAATCGGCTTTAACACCAAAAGCGGATTGATATCGATCTGATGCGTTTTTTGCCAGCAGTTTCATCACGATGTCCGAAACAATTGGGGGTACATCGGGATTAATTTCATAAACGGGGGTTGGCGTTTTTGCAATATGACAGTGCACTAATTCCATTGCTTCAGTCGCATCAAAAGGCACAAATCCCGTTAGCAATTCATAAAAAGTTATCCCCAACGAATATAAGTCGGTGCGATAATCCATACTGCGATTGATGCGTCCAGTTTGTTCGGGGGATAAATAAGCTAATGTCCCCTCTAATTGTTCTGGATTTTTCAGAGTGGGATTTTCACGCGGCAAGCGACTTGCAATCCCAAAGTCAATGATTTTCAATTGCTTACTATCAAGATTCACAACAATATTGCTAGGGTTGATATCCTTGTGAATGATATTGGCAGCGTGAATATTGCCCAAATTGTCAGCGATTTGGATGGCAAGAGGCAAAAATTCATTGACCGTTAAGGGATGATCTGCCATTAATTGTTTTAAAGACTCGCCCCCAAAATCTTCCAAAATGATAACGAGCGTATTTTGGTATTTTTCAACACCATAAACTTTGATAACCCCCGCTAAATCCAAATCATGAGTCATTTCATACTCTTGTCGGTAGCGGGTGAGTTCCGCCGGGGTGGGGTAGTCTTGTTTGAGCATTTTAAGGATAACCGATTGATTATCCTTTTTTCGATGCCCACGATAAACGAGCGAATTAACGCTTTCGTAAATCTGACTCCCTATTTGATAATTAGGTAGACTCAACATAGTAATAGTTTCTCCTAAAGTGAACGACAAGGATTGTTTATAATAAAGGATTGGATCGTGGTCATGTTTGGGTTTAAATCCCTTATTATACCTAAAACGGGCAATTAAAAACGTGACTATTTCACTTAAGATATTGAATTAGTTCTCAATTTTTAAAAATTTCGTTTTATTTTCACTCATCAAATGGTGAAATGAAAATAATATTAAATCATTGATTAATAACATAAAAATTAAATGTCATTGCCATTTTTAGGTTATATACAATCCTTGTCGTTATTATTGAGTTATATTGGACAATCAATCTTAAATATTACACCGAAGCCAAGGGTACTTTCACAACTGATTGTACCTTGCAATTGGGTGGTGATGATATGATAACAAATATACATCCCAAGCCCACTCCCCCCATGAGCACGGTGGGTGGTAAAAAACGGCTCAAATATTTTTTCCAAGTTTTCTGTCGCAATACCTTTACCGTTGTCAGAATACTCTAAGTGCAAGTTATTCCTGTCAAGCTGCACTTTGATGTTGATGGTGCCTGCATTTTGGCCTTCATCAAATCCATGTATCAGGCTGTTCATCAGCAAATTGGTCAGAATTTGTTCTAACGCCCCGGGCAAACTTTTTACCTTTAACGCCTTGGGGCAATCCAGTTCGATACCAATATCGGTTTTTTTGAAGCGATTGCGTAAGGTGTTAATCGTGTCATTAATCACCTCATGGACATGAAATGATCTCACTTCATCAGACGTTTGATCCACCGCAGTGCGCTTGAAACTAGTGACTAAGTTGGCGGCCCGTTCTAAGTTAGACAAGGTCAAATTGGAGCCTTTATCAATACTGTCCAACGCGGACAGCAATTCATCCACATCGACTTCTTCTTGTTCCATTAAGCCATTGATTTTTTTTGCTTCAGTTTGCAATGCGGACGCACTGCCAATGGCGACACCGAGAGGAGTATTGAGTTCATGAGCAAAGCCAGCAACCAATCGTCCAAGGGAAGCCATTTTTTCACTTTGCACTAATTCTTGGCGAGTTTGGGTTAATTCTTCCACTTTGGCATTCAATTGCCCCGTTCGTTCTGCGACTTTCGCATCTAATGTAGCTACCCATTGTGCGTTTTCCAGTGAAATCGCAATTTGGCTGGACAGCATTTTTAAGACGTTGAGACGTTCTTGAGTAAATGTGCCGGCCGTCAAGTTATTCTCTAAATAAAGAATGGCCCGCAATTGTTGTTGATAAACAATCGGAAAACATAACACCGACTGAGTTTGATGCGTTTTAATATAGGGATTCT
>JAYQWI020000176.1:0-2660 GCA_035871815.2 Candidatus Parabeggiatoa communis | reverse complement strand
GCTAATATGCGTATGGGATATCGGGGATTTCCTAATCGTAATCAAAGGAATTAAAACCTCTTCAGGTAATAATCCCCCGTGAGTCAGCGGTGTTTTTCCACCATTGCGTACTCTGCCTTTTTGAACCAAGTAACCACTGGCCCCTTCTTTAACAGCTTCGGCCGGCAAAAAGGCAAATTGTTCTGGTATCTTATCAGGCTTATGTTTGACTTTAACAGTGCGTTCCCCAATATAGCCTAAATCACTATTCAAGGTATCGCGTTGCGAAATACTCGTGATACCATGATCGGCTGTAATCAGTACCACGATTTCTCGATGCAGTTGAGCCGCATCAATCATCCACTCTTTGATTTGACAAGCCAATTGTTTCGCAATGCTTTTAATCTCTTCGCGGTGTTTTTCAAAGCTGGTGCAACCATGTAATCGTTCATCAATGCGGTTTTCAAAATAAATGAGTAATTGCGTCTCTTTTTCTAAAAGCGTTTGAAATGCTCGCCAGCTTTTCGCAATTTTAAGCGCCGAAGGTGTGACTAAATGATCGGCATAATGTTGTTGTAAAGCCGTTTCAGTATGACTCGGTAATGCCGTCACCGATTTACCCGTTATCACCGCCATTTTGCCCACTTCGGTTAAGGTGGGCAGCGGTGAAAATAGCATTTGTTCATCAATACTGATTTGCTCTAACTGTTTCAGTTCCGCGCAAATAATATCGGTATTTAAAGTGCCTAACGCATCAACCATACATAAAATCACTAAGCGGTTAGCCGATAAATGTTGTTCCGTCACCGCGGAAACCTGCCGCCAGTCGGCATTTGAACGCATGATTCTAGCTTGTTGGTTCATTAGCCAATGACTGAAACTCAAACTGAGTTTTTCACAAGGTTCCTGTTGAGATAAAAACTCGCGGCGAGCGTAGTCAATATATTGACTACTCCAAAGTAAAGCTTCTTTAACAGTCGCGCTTTCAGACAAGGGTTCACAAGGTGTTGCTATAATGAGCATTTTTTCAACGGTTTTCGCTAATGCTTTCCCCTCTTTTAAGGCATACAAAGCGTCGGCTAACGCTTGGCTGGCAAGCTTGGGATTTTTATTCAATAAGCTTCTCATATGCCCTAAAACACGCGGCCAACTGACAATCATTAATTGGGCAAAAACCTCTTTAGAACAGGCATTGCCTCTAACTTGTCTTTCCAAAATGTCTAGCAATTGAATCAATTGGTTCGGGAGATCATCGGCCTGTTGTTCAGCAATGGCAATGGGGGGGAGACACGCCAAGAGTTCTTGATCAAATTGCCGTGCAGGATCGGGAAAATCAGTCAGAGGCAAATGAATTTGCACCACATCGCGCATCGTTTCGCGGATTTGCTCACAAGCTAAGGCATCAAGTGTGTTTGTCACAGATTCGGTATGAATCAACAGCAGCATCAAGCCTTGAATACAATCTAGTGAGAGCACTCTTTGTAAACCTTGAATTAAACGCGATTGCATGACTTCTAAACGCAATAGCTTTGTGAAATTCGGGATAGATTCGCGCAAAGCGTTGTAAAAGATCGACATCTTTGGCGGATCAAGGAGATCGGGATGGATGAGGCCTAATATTTTACCCGCACTTTCTTCAGAATCGCGCAGATGATCTGGCAAGGGAGGCAGATTGAGTAAACCCAACGCCATGATCAGTTCATTGGTTAACCAAGGCGGTGGCGTTTCGCCTAACAACTTGAACATCTGGGTAGTCGGATATAAATAACGGACATGTACGCCTTGCATACCTTCAAAACTTTTAAAGCGTCGAAATAAAGCATGGCTAACCTGGATTTTTAAAGGCAAAGGCGTGGGATTGAGCAAGTGTTGATAGATACGTGTACGCACACTGGCCACTTTTTTGGGATCGATGACTTGTAGTGCTTGTTCCTCATTGAGGCCGAAAGAATCAACGATAAAAAAAACCTTCATTTTTAGCTGAATGAACAACTGTTGTTGGGCAGATAGTGCATTGTTTATCAAGATAAATCTTGAACTCCAATATCAATAAATTTTGAAGGCCCGATTGGAGTGGCTCGATTTTCGTTAAAAATTTATTTTGCTTCGGGCCCCATAAAACCATCGCCCCCTTTGCAATGAATTTTCAAAATGATAGATTTTGCAATTTGCAAATATCAATCGGCAAATATTAATTGGCAATAACGGTTTCATAAAATGAATAAAAAGCGTTGAGACACTTAAATCTTTAGAAATTTGTTATTTTATTATTGAAGCATATAAAATGATAAATGACAACTGTATATAGGCTAAGCTCCTTAACTGAGTACAACTGATAGCTGATAAGAGGCTAAAATGGTTAAATCCCCTAATTCCTTGTACTCAGGATGGTATCGTTTGTATGATAATGTTTTAAAAGACTTAGGAAGTTCCAAAAAAATAAATCCCAAAAGGCTAATTCAAGCCGGTTTGTTTAATTTCTCTCATTCTCTGCGGCTCTGCGGCTCTGCGTGAGCCGACAGTTTTTTACAAATAATTTGTGTGCATAGAATAGCCCTGCGGGATAATTTATTTTTTTGATATTCCTTAATCAATTATCTATTCCATTATAACGCCTAAACTTAATCAAGCTCAAAATCAATCCCTTAAATCCCTAAACTCCGAGCTTCGCTCGATCATCC
>JAYQWI020000175.1:0-14088 GCA_035871815.2 Candidatus Parabeggiatoa communis | reverse complement strand
AGTAGGCACAATTTTAATAGGAATACGGGCCGTTTTATCAGCACCGCGTTGAGGTTCGCCCATTTTAAGAGAAGAGTGTGACATCGTTATATATTTTCAGACCATTATTTAATTAATTATTAATTATAGAGCATCTTGCAAAACTCTGGGCATAAACGAGAAATCAATGACTTACATCTCATTATGTACTCGTAAGTTATTGATTTATGGTTGGGCGTTGGAGTTTTGCAAGAGCCTCAACTATCAATTCTAATATACAAACGGGTGTGATTAAAAGTGCATGGCTAGGAGCTAACAACTGTTGTTTGATTTCTATCTAAATTTAGGTATCATATACTCATATGAGTAGAATTGATATCAAATTAAATTAATCACTTGAAAAATAATGAATAATCCCAATTATGCTAAAATTGGGTTAGGTATAACCCAATATTGAGTTTTCTCGTACTGACCTTTGGATTTAGAGGGTTGGTAAATTGGTGTTCAAACTTCTTGATTGGGTTATCAGTGTCAATTTGACCATAAGGGACTTCCTTGCAAGATTTACAGAGCTTAGTTGTACAAAACGACTTTTGTCGGATTGCGTACCATCGGTTGGGACTGCTCAACCTGGACTCTAGTTGCAACAGATCAGTGTTATCAACAGAGAGCGAATTACCTATGAATCGATTTGAGTCGATTTATAGGAACAGGCGAGACAAGCATCACTACGCGATTGTGGAAGGGACACGAAAAGATTAATTAAGTATTCTTTCTCGTCTTGATTGGGTATCGTTTCGGCATTTAAGCGTACAATGTTGGCATCAAATGTCATCAAAACTTCAGTCAATTGAGCAATCAGTCCAGGGTGATCAGCACCGCGTAGCGTGATGTAGTGCGTAATAAGCGCATTTGGCCCATGGATTTTAGACAAATCAAATGGGGTGATTTTGATATCGGCACCATTCAGATCGGGTAAAGCAAGCAAGTGACTTTCAATGTCGTTAATACTGATGGGGGAGTCACAGACTGCCGTAAATTTGGCACCACTGCCCAACACCGCGAAGGTTGTATCGCCTAGATTGATACCCAAATTGAATAAAGTGCCCGTAATGGATGAAACCAGTCCAGTTCGATCAGGACAAAAAATTGAAATTAAGAGTGAATGAGTCATAATTTATTCATATTGTATGTAACCTAACCAAGATAATCATGGCATTTATGGGTGTCAATTGCAATAGATTTAATAATTAGGAATAGGCAATTAGGCTAATAGGAAAGAGAATTAACAAGGTAACTCCAAAAAATTAAAATACCCACACCTTTAATCAATCTTTTTTCATTCTCTGCGCCTCTGCGCGAAGCGTGAGCAGACAGTTTGTGACATAAGATTTGAGTAGTGTGGTTGTTTTGGGTATTTTATTTTTTTGGAATTGCCCAATGTCAAACCCGTTGACAATTTGTAGTTTGTAGTATCCGCTTTAGCGGCTTTGTTCATTGAATTGCGACCACTAATTCAATGTAACGCTATCAATTCATTTAAAATCATATCATTAGATTGATGATTGGGTTTGATCAGTTTTAATCGGTTTAATCCGTGTTGAATGATCGAAGACTTTCATCCCCCGCAGTGTAACACTACCCTGTTGATTGAAAAAAAGGTGAGTGAAGATTATGAACAAAGACTTACTGAAAATGATTGAGCAGGTGGCTGAATGCCTTGAATCCGATCTTGATATCTCTGAAAAGGGATTGACTGAATTGCCATCTGCCCTTTTTAAATTATCTCATTTGGAAACGTTATTTCTTGATGAAAATCAATTGACAGCGATTCCAAAGGAAATAAACCAATTGAGTCAACTCAAGCATTTAGATATCAGCAACAATCAACTCTTGTATTTGCCACCTGAAATAGCTCAATTGTTTAAACTTGAAGAACTCTATATTGAGAATAATCAATTGGCGATGTTGACACCTGACATTGGCAAGTTGTCTCAACTCAAGAAACTCAATCTCAGTGGTAATCAACTGATTGCTTTACCGCATGAATTTGCACAATTATCTCTATTGAAAGAATTAGATTTAAGCCACAATCAACTGATTGCCGTGCCGCCAGAAATTCTCCAATTACCTAAATTAAAAGAGCTCGATCTCAGCGGCAATCCACTGACAACTGTGCCACCTGAAATCTTCCAATTAACACAACTGAAAAGTTTAAACCTCAGCAACACGCAACTGAAGGATTTGCCCCCCGAATTTTCTCAATTGTCTCGGCTGAAAGATTTGGATCTCAGCCTGAATCAACTGAAAATTTTGCCGTCGTCTTTATGTCAATTAACGCGATTGAAAGAACTGTATTTGAATGAAAATGAAATTGAAGTCCTCCCCTCCCAAATGGCTCAACTGTCTCAACTTGAATGGCTAGATATTCGAGATAATCAGCTCACCAGCTTGCCATCAACCTTTTCGCAATTGTCGGAACTGGAATGGTTACTCCTAGAAGGCAACCCGTTGCCCATTCCAAGTCATATTTTGGAATTAGCGGAAGAGCCTGAAAACATTATCAATAACTATATGAAAACGTTAAATGGGTAAACGTGACAATTGATAATTGCTCTATACCCAATTGCGTTTCAAACTCCAAAAGGGGTAATCAATATGCAACAACTCAGTTCATTAGATCAACTTATTATCCATTTTGACCGGGGTTTACGCACCTTATTTGGTCAACCACAGAACACGATGCGACCGAATCCTGCCAAAATGGCTCAGGAGAATGAATTAAATGAGGAGGAAAAACGTCTATCGGCGCGATTAATGCGTGTTAATCATGCTGGAGAAGTAGCTGCACAAGCATTATATCAAGGGCAAGCGTTAACGGCTCGTACCGCTAATGTGCGTGAGAACATGAAACAATCGGCCCTTGAAGAAAACGATCATTTAATCTGGTGTCATAAACGGATTAATGATTTGAATGGACGTATCAGTTGGTTAAATCCGCTTTGGTATACCAGTTCATTTACCCTTGGTGCCACGGCCGGTTTAGTCGGCGATAAATGGAGTTTAGGATTTATCACGGAAACCGAACAACAAGTGGTCAAACATTTGGAAGGCCATTTGCAACGCTTACCAAAACAAGACTTGAAAAGTAAAGCGATTTTAGAACAAATGAAGGAAGATGAAGCTCATCATGCGTCAGTAGCCATTAAAACGGGCGGCGTGCCTTTACCCCAATCAGTACGTTGGTTAATGGGGCGCATGTCAAAGGTGATGACTCGCACCGCTTTTTGGATATAACTAAGTACTGAAGCACAAATAAACCGGTATTTTACCGCAAAGAGACGCGAAGCATCGCGTCTCTAATTACAAATAAACATCTGTACGCCAAACCGTTTCACTCATTTGGCTTGTTTCTGACAAACTGATGAATCAAGCGACGTTCTTTTTTATTGGGTCGTCCCGTATTCATCTGGTGTGACGCAGCTGCGTCACGACGTAACGTCGCTTCTTTTTCACGGCTTTGTATACTTTCTAGCGTTTCTTCATATAACAAAACGGCTTCTTTTGCAGGGCGACGTTGCTTAGACAAGGCAAGCACAATCACCGTGCGTTTCACATAGCCAGTGCGTATAATCAATTCATCTCCAACATGCACTTCCTTAGCGGCTTTAGTGCGTTGTTGATTGAGGTGAACTTTCCCCCCCCCCACGGCTTCTGTTGCTAAACTACGGGTTTTGAAAAAACGAGCAGCCCAAAGCCATTTATCAATTCTAACTTTTGAAGTTTCAGTTGGTATTGGCATAGTAAATTGGTTTATTGAGGTTAATTTGATAATAACAAAAAGCGATTATATCTCAAAAGTAAAGAACTAAAACAATGTTTCCCAATCTGTTTTTTCCCATAAAGCTTGTAATTGGGCATATTCGTCTGTCAGGGTACTCAGTAATTGTTCTACTTGTTCTAAATCGCCTTGCTTGGCTAACGTTTCGGCAATAAAGGCCACTTCTCCTAATCTCGACGCGCCTACACTACGCGCACTACCTTTTAAACTATGCGCGAAACGTTCAATTTCTTTTTGACTACCCGTTTCCAAACTCGCTTGTAGTTGTTGAAGTTGTTTAGGGGTATCTTTGGTAAACTGGTTGATGATTTTTTTTAAAATATTTAACTTACCAATTGCTATCCGCTTGGCTTGTGATGGATCAAAAAGGGGTAACTCTTCCGGTAATGATGTCGTGTCATTATCGAACTTATTGCCTTTTTGTGAGTCTGATGTGTGAGAAGACAAGTCTTCTGCCTTTTTTGGCATGAGTGATGTACTACTGCCAACTTGCTTTTTCGTTGGTTTATTTTTTCTTGGCGTACTGGTTTTGTTAGCTTTGCGTTGCTTTTTTAATGGTTTTTGAGCATGAGGCCGATCTTGACTCTCTTCTTCTATCGTTGCCGTCGTTATCGGCGTGCATTCTGAATTAACGGCAGTGTATTTTTCGACAATAAAGCGTAGGCGCTCGACGGTTAGTGGTTTGCCTAAACAATCATTCATGCCAGCCGCAATATATTCCTTAACATTTAAAGGCGTGCTGTTAGCCGTCACAGCAACAATCGGTGTTGTTTTATGAGCATTATACTGTCGTATCACCTGAGTAGCCTCTATACCATCCATAATTGGCATGAAGATATCCATGAGAATAATGTCATAATGATGCTTCGCACAAATTTCTACTGCCTGTTGACCATTTTCGACTTCTTCGACTGTGTAGCCAATTTTTTGAAGCATGTTACTGGCTACCATACGGTTGATCGCAATATCATCTACCAATAAAACGTGCTTATTGATTTTATCATTCAGCTTGACTTTTTCTATTACCCCAGTTGTTAGGGATTCCCTGTTTGAAGCGGTATCAGGTAGTTCGCTATGGGCTTGGGGTAGATTCTGGTGTCTTAATGAGGCTGAGGAAACATCCGTTTCTCTCATTGCTAAGCTTGAGCTTGGCGCTTGAATCAGGTGACTTTGATAGTCAGGACAATATTTTTTAAGAATATTAAAAATACGTTCTAAGCTGATAGGTTTAGCAATGTAATCATCCATGCCAGCTGCGAGACAAATTTCGGCATCGCCTTGCATCGCATTAGCTGTCATAGCGACAATCAGATGATGTTGTGATTTCGCCGTTTCTTGGGCCTCTTGTTCACGAATTTTTTGTGTGGCTTCAAAACCATCCATTTCGGGCATTTGTACATCCATGAAAATGACCGCAAAATCCTGTTTTTCAATGCATTCTAAGGCTTCAAGTCCATTTAATGCTTGGGTCACTTGGCAACCTAACTCTTCTAACATGCTGCCGGCTACTAGGCGATTCACCTCGTTATCTTCAACAAGCAAAACGGGCGTATTAGGATAAACTTCAGGGTGCCGTTTAAATTGAAACTTATTCACTTTTTCCATGGTAATAAATTCCAGTGACTTCAGTGACGAGAAAGCCGTTCTGATCGCCAATAATGTTTGTTGTAATTGATGTTGAGGTAACGGTTTGACCAAATGGGCAGCAAAACCGATCTCTTGTAATTGAGTACTTTCTTTTTGATAACCGGCCGATGACAACATGACCAAAATGGTGTCTCGGAGTTCAACGTCTTGTTTAATGAGTTGCCCTAATTGTTCGCCATCCATAATGGGCATTAAATAGTCAATAATCGCTAACCAGTATGGATCATCTTGTTGTTGTGCTTGCAATAAGGCCTTTAAGGCGTTTTCGGCGCTATCGACAGCATGGACGCGAATTTTGAGGCCTTCCAGTTGTTCTATCAATATTCTCTGATTGACCGGATTATCATCAACCACTAATATCCGTATATTTTGTAAAGGCTTGAAATCTGAAGAGACAGAATGATGAAGGGCTTTATTTTTTTCTAATGACTTTTCTGAAGTGTTTAATTCCGTATTATCAGGTTCTGCCAAGGGTAAGGGAAGTGTAAAAGTAAAGGTTGAGCCTTTACTCTGTTGACTGATGACACTCAGTTCACCGTTCATCATGTTGACCAGTTGTTTACTGATAGCTAATCCTAAACCGGTTCCGCCAAAACGTCGAGTGGTTGAAGTATCGGCCTGCGTGAAGGTATCGAAGATTAAATCCTGTTTTTCAGTGGGAATACCTATACCCGTGTCTTCAATTTGAATGCTCATACAGCCGGTTTCAAGCGTTTGTATTTGGCATTCAACATTAATGAGAACATGGCCTTGATCAGTGAATTTTATCGCATTGCCAACGAGATTAGTGAGAATTTGCCGTATTCGCCCTGCATCACCCACAAAATGACGTGGTGCGTCTGGGGCGTAGCGTACTATCAGTTCAAAGCCTTTATATTCTGCTGTCATAGACAGCAAACGGGCGACTTCTAAAACGGCCTGTTCTAAATCAAATACCGCATTTTCTAAGGACAGTTTACCGGCTTCAATTTTGGAAAAGTCTAAGATGTCATTGATAAGGGTTTGTAAAGCATCCGTGGATAGGTAAATAATTTCTGCATATTCGCGTTGTTTGGGTGTCAGTTCGGTATTCAGTAAGAGTTCTGTCATACCCACTACGCCATTCATAGGGGTACGAATTTCATGACTCATATTAGCCAGAAATTCGCTTTTTGCACAAGTCGCTGCTTCGGCGGCTTCTTTGGCACGACGTAATTCTTCTTCGGCATGTTTACGTTCTGTTATATCACGTCCTACGGCCTGATATTCTACTAATTGCCCATTTTCATCAAAGACAGCACGACCTATCCAATGCTGCCAACATTCTTCGCCATTTGCTAAAAGCGCACGATGTTCCGTTTCAATGACAGGTTCATCACAAGTCAAAATTTCCATCATTTGACTGATAACGTCTTGCATCTCATCAAAGATGAAGGGCGTAAAATGATGTCCGATTAATTCTGCCTCGGTTTTGTGGAAGTAGCGACAATAGGCTTCATTGACGAAACTGAGTCGTCCATCGGGTAAGTAGCGACAGATCAGTTCAGTTTGATCTTGTACGATAGCTCTGTAACGATGTTCATTAATTTTAAGGGCTTCTTCTGTGCGTTTACGCTCTGTGATATCGGTCGCAATTTGTAAATGTACATTGCTGCCATCGACCCAACGAATGGCACGATCATGGGTTAAATACCATTTATGGGTCGCTTTATCTTGTACTTCAGAAGTGTAGACACCAGTGGATTCACCTTTAGAATTGATTAATTTAGAATTGGTGCAAGTAGGACAAGGTTGGTTTAATCCTTTATGCAAGGTTTTCCAACAAAGTTGTTTATTGATAATTTGTCCAACAATATTTTGCCCATATTTATTCACATACAGCAGTTCGTAGGTTTGCATATCCGCAACATAGACAAGCGAATCGAGGCTATCAAGGATAGTTAATAGACGTTCCTGGGCATCTTTAAGGGCTTCTTCGTTTTGTTTGCGTTCGGTAATATCGCGAATAATGGCATAGATTATTTGTTCTTCTACGATGGGGTAGGCATCCCAAGAAAACCAGTGGTAGGCCTGATCTTGGCAGCGATAACGATTTTCAAAACCTTGTACAGCTTGGCCTTGTAAAAGCTGCTTAAAAACGGTATGCGTTTTCTGCGAATCGTTAGGGTGTACAAACTCTAAAAAGGGTTTCGCTAATAAATGATTGCGATCATGGCCTAAAGTATTTTCCCAAGCGGTATTGAGCTGTTTAAAAAAACCATCAAAACCGATTACGCATTGCATGTCTACTGAAAGGTTAAACAGACGATCACGTTCTTCTTTTATCTGTTTGATTTCAGTCATGTCAGTAATCAGGTTAATGATGGCTTTTAGCCCCTTGTGAGGAATGGCAGAGCAAGAGAGCTTTCCCCATAACAGATTACCGTTTTTATGGTACAAGCGCATTTCAGTCTGAAACTGGTCAATGTTGCCGCTTTTGAGGTTTTGTAGTTGTTTTTCAATAGTTAATTGGTCATCAGGGTGGTACAACTCAATTGGTTTCTGAAGACGCATTTCTTTAGCGGTGTAACCAAGCAGGTTTAACCATTGCGTATTGAATCGTATATAACGACCTTCTGGATTAGTGATACTTATAGCGACGGTGCCATTATTAAAAAGGGCATCAAAATATTTTTCGCTTAACATCAAAGCGTCTTCTATCTGTTTCTGTTCAGTCATGTCAGGCAATTATCAATTATGAATGATCACATCAATTATCAAAACTTTGAGATTATTGATAAGTAGGTCAACAAAAATAAATTAACATTTTTTGGAATTAAGAATAGAACGCTGATGAAGCTGATTTAGCGTAGCTTCCATTCTGTTCTACAGTTCAAAATATTAAAAGACTTATGTGTAGCTACTTATTTAGTGATGTATAAGGCCAACAGATTTTTTTATCCTGATTATAACGAATTTTGGAGAGGGCGAACACGCAAGGGCTGCCCTTTCAGTTTTGCGTGCAAAACTTTTACCGCGAAAGGCGTTCAGGATATTTTGCTTCAAGCCTTTTGAGATGAAAAAAATAGGGTGAAAAAAGACGGGGCAAAATCCACAAAATCTGATTGTAACGGATTTTGGGGACACCATACAATAATGAGGTTTTGAACAAACGTCACAAGCTCCTGAACGAAGTTTTCCTTATTTGAAAGGCCTGCCCTTGTGTGTTCGCCCTCCCCAAAATTCGTTATAATCAGTACAAAATTTAACACCTTAGCTCTACCTTCTTCTTGTGGGTAAAGATTTAGCAAAGGGGTTGGGGAATTTTATTTATTCTTTAGGAGAAGCTAAACCGGTTCCTGCTGGAATGAGGCGGCCTATAATAACATTTTCCTTAAGTCCACGTAATTCATCAGATTTACCATTCACTGCACTGTTAAGTAACACCCGTGCGGTGTCAATAAATGAGGCTGCTGATAAAAAGGAATCAGTGGCTAATGAGGATTTGGTAATGCCTAACAAATTTTGTTCCCAAGTCGCGAGTATTCCAGAACGGGGGGCTTGTGCGGTAATGGCTTTATTTTCTTCTAGTAAATGTGTGAATAAAACCACATCACCACACAAGAATGAGGTGTCGCCTGGCTCGATAATAGTGACTGTACGCAACATTTGCCGTATTATCACCTCAAAATGTTTGTCATTGATTTTAATAGCATGGATCGCGTAGATTGTTTGCATTTCGTTGACAAGATATTTCACTAACTCATTAATGCCTTTTAAACGCAGAATATCATGCAAATTTGGGATACCTTCAACAATGACATCGCCTAGATCGACTTGTTGACCAACAGAAGCGTTGATATGTCGCCATTTTGGAATAGGAAACTCTTCTTGTTGACCGGCTTCACCTGTGATGATGAAGCGATGCTTAGTTTTCGTTTCTTTACCAAAACTCACCACGCCAGAACGTAGGGCTAAGATAGCAGGTTCTTTGGGAATACGGGCTTCAAATAAATTGGCTACTCGGAGTAAACCATTAGTAATGTCACGGGTTTTGGGCGCTTCTTGTGGTAGTCGGGCTATCACGTCTCCGACATTGACTTTTGCACCCTCCTCAACGTTAATAATGGCGTAGGGTGGTAGAACGTAAGTGGCGATTTGTTCCGAATCCGTAAACTTGAGATCATTGCCCTGTTTATCAACGATTTTGACGATTGGGCGCGAGTCTTTTGCACGAATGGGACGCTGTTTGGGTTCTTTAACCACTATGGTGACAATATTGGTGTGTTTATCAACGTCACGATTGACCGTCACGCCTTCAATCACATTAATAAGACGAATATACCCGGCCAATTCGGTAATGATGGGGTAGCTGTGGGGATCCCAAGTGGCTATTTGTTGCCCTACTTCCACTGTGTCGCCGTCATTGACGTTGAGTATGGCACCGTAAGGGATTTTGTGCTGTTCGCATTCTTTTCCAGAGCGTTCATCAAGAATGCTGATTTCGTTAGACTGAGAAATAACGAGGTATTGAGAGGTGAGACGTGAAGATTTGCTTTTTGATTTCCCTCTTTTCGTTCTCTGTTGTTGAATGAGTTTGATGTTATGAAGTTTAACCACGCCTTTAGAATTAACTTGAATCTGGTTGACAGCGACCGCTCTTTTAGCAACGCCACCGGCGCGATGTGTACGCATCGTTAATTGGGTACCGGCTTCGCCAATAGATTGGGCTGCCATCACGCCAATCGCTTCTCCAATATTGACCCATTGTCCACGCGCTAAATCACGCCCATAGCACATTGCACAAATGCCATATTGTGATTTGCAAGTAATTGGAGAGCGCACTTTAACGTGCTTTATGCCTAATTCTTCAATACGCTTGACGCTATTTTCATCAAGTAATGTGCCTGCCTTGAACACGGGTTTTTTTGATCGCGGTGTTGTGACAATATTTTCAGCAAGGACCCGTCCAAGTAGCCGTTCAGTTAACGATTCAATGATCTGATCGTCTTTATCAAGCAATGCTGTTAGCGTGAGGCCTTCGGTGGTAGCACAATCTTGTTCGATAATAATAATATCTTGAGCGACATCAACGAGTCGCCGTGTTAAATAACCGGCGTTTGCTGTCCTGAGAGCGGTATCTGCCAAACCTTTACGAGTACCGTGGGTAGAAATAAAATATTCATAAGTATCTAATCCTTCCCGTAAATTAGCCGTTACTGGCGTTTCAAGAATAGAACCATCCTGCTTAGTCATCAGTCCGCGCATGCCTGCCAGTTGACGAATTTGTATTAAACTTCGCACACCTGCTTCTATCATCAGGTACAAAGCGTTTTCATGTTCTGTCGTTTTGAGCGATTTATTTTTCGTTTTTTTCTGATCGTTCACGGATGATGAAGCGGTTTTTATCGGGTTTCCTGACAATTGATTTAAGACGGCCTCTGCCATTTTATTATTGGTTTTTGACCAAATATCAATAACTTGGTTGTAACGTTGACTGTTGGTTATCAGGCCCATTTTGTATTGTTCGTAAATCTCATTAATGGCTGTTAAAGCCTGTTTAATGAGTTTAGGTTTTTGTGTCGGAATAGCCATATCCTCAATATTCAAGCTGAGGCCTGAACGGGTGACATAGCTGAAACCTAAGTGCATTAGCTTCTCTGCAAAAGAGATGGTTTCTTTTGGCCCGAAGTGGTAGTAACAGAAATTAATTAAATCTGAAAGGCTTTGTTTGGTTAAACAACGATTGATCGATTCAAAAGGTAGGCCTTCTGGCCGACTTCTGGAAAGTAACGCTCGCCCGACGGTTGTTTTGAAGGTTTTGATCTGAACTTTAGGCCTTGAACGCGGCGTTGAACGCTTGCTATCTTGAATGCGAACTTCAATTAAGGCCTGTAAATCAACTACCCCATTTTCATAAGCACGTTCTACTTCATTAATATCTGCCAATATCATCCCTTCGCCACGAGCGTCTTTACGAGAACGCGTCATCATTAGTAAACCGAGAACCATTTCTTGCGTAGGTGCAATCAAAGGTTCTCCATTGACTGGTGAAAGGATATTACAGTTAGACATCATTAACACACGGGCTTCAAGTTGTGCTTCTATAGAGAGGGGAATATGCACGGCCATCTGATCACCGTCAAAATTAGCATTAAAAGCTCTACAGACGAGTGGATGTAATTGGATGGCATTACCCTCAATCAATATCGGTTCAAAAGCTTGAATACCCAAACGATATAAGGTGGGAGCTCGATTAAGCATCACAGGATGTTTTTCAACCACTTCTTCAAGAATCTTCCAAACGACAGGAGTCGGTTGTTCAACCCTTTGTTTAGCCGCCATTATAGAAATCACTAAATCTTGTTTAAGCAACATACTATAGACGAATGGCTTAAAAAGTTCTAAAGCCATTTGCTTGGGCAATCCACATTGATGCAATTTCAAGGTAGGGCCGACGACAATCACTGATCGCCCTGAATAATCGACTCGCTTACCTAATAAATTTTGGCGGAAACGACCTTGTTTACCCTTAATCATTTCGGATAATGAGTGAAGCGATTGTTTATTCATTCCGATGAAGGCTTTGCCCCGCCTACCATTATCAAGCAAAGCATCGACAGATTCTTGCAACATACGCATTTCATTGCGGATGATGACTTCTGGCGCTTTGAGTTCTAGTAAGCGTTTAGTTCGGTTATTGCGATTAATCACCCGTCGGTATAAATCATTTAAATCAGAAGTAGCAAAACGTCCGCCGTCAATAGCTACCAAGGGACGTAAATCTGGTGGCAAGACGGGCAATACCGTCAAAACCATCCATTCCGGGCGGTTATCAGAATGCAAAAAGGTTTGAACTAGCCTGAGACGTTTTCTTAATTTTTTGAGAAGGGTTTCAGAATGGGTGATATTGATTTGTTCACGCAATTTATCTTCTTCAGTGACTAAGTCAAAGACTTGTAGTAATTCATAAATAGCTTCTCCTCCCATTCGTGCATCAAATTCATTTCCGTGGGATTCTAAGGCTTCAAGATAAGCAGCCTCGGATAACAATTGCCCCTGTTTTAGGAAACTCAAACCGGGCTCAATGACGACATAAGCTTCAAAATAGAGAACTCGTTCTAAGTCACGCAGAGACATTTCTAACAGTAGGGCTATGCGAGAGGGTAAAGATTTGAAATACCAGATATGAGCAATAGGCGTTGCAAGTTCAATATGCCCCATACGTTCACGACGTACTGATGTTCTGGTGACTTCAACGCCACATTTTTCACAAACAACCCCTTGATGCTTGAAGAGTTTGTATTTGGAGCAGGAACATTCGTAGTCTTTGACGGGGCCAAACGTTCTAGCACAAAAGAGCCCTTGGTGTTCTGGCTTAAAAGTACGGTAATTAATGGTTTCTGGCGTTTTAACTTCTCCATAAGACCATGAACGAATCTTTTCTGGAGAGGCTAAACCGATATAAATGCTATTAAAATGGGTGGTATGACTTAAATTATTCCACAGAGTAAATAAATCTTCCATATTAGTGATGAGTTATCAGTTATCAACCAGTTATCAGTTATAATTAAAAATTTATCCCTAAAGATTGGCATAATAAGATACAAAATCAATTATTTAGTTTCCAGGACAAAACGATTAATTACAAAAAATGACTCTGATTTATTTTTATGAAGTATTGAACTATTACTGGACTTTTTTTGGTCATCCTGCAATGTGGTGATGATCAAAAAGGATAGAACGCGGATTAAACGGATTGTCATGATTCTCATTGATTACTGATAATCGTGTTCTCTTCAGTACGTTTTTAGACGCAAAAACGAACTGAATAAAAATCAGTTTTATCCGTAAAATCAGCGTTCTATCTCATCAAAACAAATCAATCACCCAGAAGGACAACTCTTTTTTTAAAGTTTTAATATTACTAATGACAGGGCTACGTCAAAGTTGAGACTCAAAGCTGAATACTAAAATGTTTTTAGGTCTAATTTTGGTATTACAAAACTCATCATTTATAACCTATTGTTTATTAATATTTTGTCGAAAAACATCGTCATTTTAATAAATCAATAACTTGCAGATGACTTTGACGATGCCCTGATACTGATGATAGAAAATAGTGAACACTTTATCAGCATTTAGTATAATAAATAATTATAGTTAGCAGTCAGCAATATCAGTTCGTCGCGATTAGCTTAGAAATCAAAATCTTGAGATTTGTTATGTCCAAAGCTAACTGATTATCGAACAAATGCTATCTTGAATTTGGGAACAATGAGTGAGTGATGAATGAGTAAGTGAGGCCTGATTTTTATTATTTTTCAAAGCATTAGCCCGTTTTTGTCCGCACGGTATAAAATTCTATATTACTCTTCGTAAAATATTAAATGAATACCTTTTTAAATTTTAACGTATATAATATTACAAATCAATTAATTTAATTCGATTTCATTTCTTTTTATAACTTATAACACACTTTTGTTATTGAATAATGGATAGGCCTTACCAAGTAGGGCTGTTTTAAAAATCAAGCTGTTAGTATTTAGATTTTCTCTGATCAATTTTCACGACAAAGGCGTTTTAGGATCGACAAGACGCAAAATCTAAGTGATATTTTAGACTCACCTGCTATGTTTTTTAGGGATGATCAGAGATGATGA